>NZ_DASYJG010000093.1:0-10447 GCF_035996765.1 Baekduia sp. | reverse complement strand
GACCGCGCCCGCGCCATGGCCGCCCGCTTCGGGGGCGGTGTCGTCGCGCTCGACGAGCTGCCCGCGCAGCTCGAGCGCGCCGACGTCGTGGTCGCCTCCACCGCGTCGCCGCACCCGATCGTCGGCGAGGAGGAGCTCGAGCTCGTCATGCGCGCCCGTGGCGGGCGCCCGCTCCTGCTCGTCGACATCGCCGTCCCGCGCGACATCGACCCGGCCTGCCGCGACCTGCCCGGCGTGACGCTCTACGACATGGACGACCTGCAGACCGCCGTCGCGCAGACGATCTCCGTCCGCGAGGCCGAGGCGCTGCGCGCGGAGATCATCGTCGAGGAGGAGATCCAGCGCTTTGCCGGCTGGCTCGGCTCGCTCGCGGTGCAGCCGACGATCCGGGCGCTGCGCGAGTACGGCGACGCGATCGTCGAGCAGGTGCTGGCCGAGAACGACGGCCGCTGGGAGAGCGCGTCGGCGCGCGACCGTGCCCGGATCGAGGCGATGGCGCGCTCGTTGATGGCGCGCCTGCTGCACGAGCCGACGATCCGCCTGAAGTCCGTCGACCGCGACGGCGGCCACGGCCGCGTGCAGTTCGCGCGGGAGCTTTTCGGCTTAACCGAGGGCATCACCGAGGGGCGGGCGGGATCGAATTCCACGGAGTCGGATGCCCCGCAGGCCGACGTGCGCCCCCTGCGCCGCCGCGGCGCCGGGCAGTGAAGCTCGGAACCCGCGGCAGCGCGCTGGCGCTGGTCCAGGCGCACGCGGTCGCCGACGCGCTCGGCGGCGATACCGAGATCGTGGAGATCACCACGAGCGGCGACCGCGGGATCGCCGGGGACAAGGCGCGCTGGATCGACACGATCGAGGATGCGCTGGAGTCCGGCGCGATCGACCTCGCCGTGCACTCGGCCAAGGACGTCCCGGCCGCCTCGCTGCTACGCCCGGGAATGGCGCTGGCCGCGGTGCTGGGCCGCGAGGACGCACGCGATGCGCTGGTCGGCTGCGACTCATTACAGGCGCTGGCTCCCGGCGCACGGGTCGGGACCGCCTCGCTGCGCCGCCGCGCGCAGCTGCTGGCCGTGCGCGACGATCTCGAGGTCATCGACGTGCGCGGCAACGTCGACACGCGTCTGCGCAAGCTGCAGGAGGGCGCCTGTGACGCGCTGATCCTCGCCGCCGCGGGCCTGCGCCGCCTGGGTCTCGCCGAGGAGATCGGCGCGCTGCTCGATCCGTCGATCTTCGTGCCCGCGCCCGGCCAGGGCGCGCTGGCAGTCGAGGGCCGCGTGATCCCCGCGGCGTTGGTCGACGCCGAGAGCGACGCCCGGCTGCGTGCCGAGCGCTTCGTCGTCGAGGCGCTAGAGGCGTCGTGTGACACGCCGGTGGGCGTGCACCACGACGGGACCGCGCTGCATGCGTTCGTCGGGCTGCCTGACGGCAGCGCCTGGCTGCGCGACAGCGTCGTCGCTGATGATGGAGCAGCTTCATTGCTCGTCGCGCGGCTGGAGTCGATGGGCGCCCGCGAGCTGCTGACGCGCGCCGCCGAGATGGCAACCTCATGAACAACGGTCGCGTCATCCTCGTCGGCGCCGGCCCGGGCGATCCGGGCCTCATGACGGTGCGCGCCCTGCAAGTCATCGCACAAGCCGATGTCATCCTGTATGACAAGCTCATTCCCCCGACCGCGCTCGATGGCGCGCGCGCCGATGCGTTGCTGCTCGACGTCGGCAAGATCGGCGGCGGCGAGCAAGTACCCCAAGATGAGACGCACCGTCTGCTGCTGACCCACGCCCAGGAGGGCAAGGTCGTCGTGCGCGTCAAGGGCGGCGACCCGTTCGTCTTCGGCCGTGGCGGCGAGGAGGCGCAGCTCTGCCGCGAGCACGGCATCGCCTTCGAGGTCGTCCCGGGCGTTACCGCGGGCATCGCCGGACCGGCCTACGCCGGCATCCCGGTGACGCAGCGCAACATGGCAGCCGCGGTCGCGTTCGTCACGGGCCACGAGAATCCCGAGAAACCGGAGACCCAGATCGACTGGCCGGCGCTGGCGGCGTTCCCGGGCACGTTGGTGTTCTACATGGGCGTGCGTGCCCTGCCGCGGATCGCCGAGCAGCTGATGCTCGGCGGCCGCCCGGCCGACCAGCCGGTCGCGATCGTCGAGCGCGGCACGCTGCCCGACCAGCGCACCGTCTCCGGCACGCTGGCGACCATCGCTGAGCTCGCGGAGGCCGCTGCGGTTAAACCGCCGTCGGTCACCGTCGTCGGGCCCGTCGCGGCGCTGGGCGAGGAGCTTGCGTGGCTGGGCCGCGGACCGCTGGGCGGGACGTCGGTCGTCGTCACGCGGCCCAAGGCCCAGGCGTCGGGCCTGGCCGGCTCGCTGCGCGACCTCGGCGCGCGGGTCATCGAGGCGGCCGTCATCGTGCCCGAGCCGCTGGTGTTCTCGATCCCCGACCTCGGCGACGTCGACCTCCTCGTCTTCTCCTCGCCCAACGGCGTCAAGACCTTCTTCGCCGAGCTGCGCGCGACCTTCCGCGACGTCCGCTCGCTCTATGGCATCGCGGTCGCCGTGATCGGCCCCGGCACCGCCGACGCGGTGCGAGCGCAGGGCATCGAGCCCGACCTGATCCCCTCGCGCGCCGTCGGCGAGTCGCTCGCCGACCTCGTCTCCGGCTTCGAGGTCCGCCACGCGATGATCGTCCGCGCCCGCGGCGGGCGCGATGTCGTGCGCCAGGCGCTCCTGGACGGCGGCACACCGGTCGTCGACCTGATCGAGCCCTACGAGACGGTCGCCGAACCGCTCGATCCGCGGACCCGCGCCCGCGCGCTGGAGGCCGACTGGGCGACGTTCACGTCGGCCTCGTCGGCGCGCTTCTTCGTCGAGGCGGTCGGCGGCGCGGAGGTCGTGCGCGACAGCGGCCTGCGGCTGGCCTCGATCGGGCCGATCACCACCGAGGCGCTGCGGGCCCACGGCCTCGAGCCCGAGGTCGAAGCCGGCGAGCACACGCCCGCGGGCCTCGTGGACGCGCTCGTCGCAGCGCTGCGCCGCTAGCCTGCCAAGCGCATGGCACGCCCGCTCACGTTCCTCTCTGACTACGGCCTCGAGGACGACTTCGTCGGCGTGTGTCACGCGGTGATCGCGCAGATCGCGCCTGAGGCGCGGATCGTCGACCTCACCCACGGCCTCGACCGCCACGACATCCGGACCGCGGCGCTCGTGCTGCGCCGCGCGCTGCCGTTCAGCGCCCCGGGCGTGCACCTGGCGGTGGTCGATCCGGGCGTCGGCGCCGAGCGGCGCGCGATCGCGCTGCGCACGACCGAGGAGGACCGGATCCTCGTGGGGCCCGACAACGGGCTGCTCTCGCTCGCCGCCCAGCGCTTCGGCGGCATCGCCGAGGTCGTCGACGTCGCTCGCTCGCCGCATCGCCTTGAGCCGGTCTCGGCGACCTTCCACGGCCGCGACATCTTCGCCCCGGTGGCGGCACACCTTGCCCTCGGCGCGCCGCTGGGCGACGCCGGCGACCCGATCGACGCCGACGAGATCACACGGCTGGACATGCCGCTCGCGTTCCTGGAGGACGGTGAGCTCTACGCCCATGCGGTCGGCTTTGACCGCTTCGGCAACGTGATGCTCGACGTCGAGCACGCCGAGCTGGCCGATTCCGGCTTCAAGCTCGGCCACGGCGTCGACGTCAACGGGCGGCCTGGCGTCTATGCCACGACGTTCGCCGATGTCCCGGCCGGCGAGCTGATCCTCTACGAGGACGCGTACCGGACGCTCGCGCTGGCGGTCAACCGCGGCTCGGCGCGCGAGCTGCTGGGCATCGAGCGCGACGGCGAGCTGCGGATCCGCGCGCGCGGCTGAGCCCGGATGCTCGGCACACCACGACTGCACCTGCGCGAGGTTGACTCCACGAGCGACCGCGCGCGGGAGTTAGCGCTGGCCGGCGCGCCGCACGGCGCGCTGGTGACGGCGGCCGCGCAGTCCGCCGGGCGCGGGCGGCAGGGGCGCCTTTGGACGACGCAACCGGGCGCGGCGTTGACCATGTCGGTGGTGTTGCGCGATCCGCCGCCGCTGCTGCCGCTGCTCGCCGCGGTGGCGGTGGCCGAGAGTTGCGGCGAGGACGCGCGGATCAAGTGGCCGAACGATGTGTTGGTCGACGGACGCAAGGTCGCTGGGATTCTTGCCGAGGGCCGGCCGCACGAGGGCTGGGCGGTCCTCGGCATCGGCATCAACGTGGCAGTCGACGTCGCCGGACTGCCGGAGGATCTCCGCGAGAAGGCGGGGTCCTTGGGTCGGCGGCGCGTCGACATCGAGCCGTTCTTGTCGTCCTTGCTCGATGCGCTGGAGCGGGCCTTTGCGCTTGGCGCCGATGACCTCCTCAACGCCTGGCGGGCGCGCGACGCGCTGCTCGGCAGCGAGATCTCATGGGCCGGCGGGACCGGCATCGCACGCGGCATCGACGGCGAGGGCCGCCTGGTCGTCGAGCTGCCCGGCGGTGGGCGGACGGCGCTCAACGCCGGCGAGGTCCACCTCGGCCGGCTGCCTACGGCGTAGCGACGATCGAGGTCGGACCTACGTGTAGGACTTGGTCGCCGTCAGCCGCGCGAGGACGCTCGCGGCCAGCGTCCGCTCGACGTGGCGGACGCCGAGCCGCGTTCCGCGCGCCACGGCGACCGAGACCGTCGACAGCCCGGCGCGGCGCTGCAGGATCGAGCGCGACACGTCGAGCTCCTGCAGCCGGCGGCGGCGCGCCACGAGCGTGACGCGCGACCCGCGACGGCGGGCGCGCACAACGACGCGAGGGTCCTCGGCATGCAATCGAACGCCGGCCGCCGCAAAGGCGTCCAGGCCGCTGAGCACGGCGGCGGCGAGCAGCACGGGCACGGCCGGCCAGGCGGCGGGCAGCGCGAGGACCAGCGCCGCGCTCGCCACGATGACGCCCACGACCGGGATCGTGAGGTAGCGGCGACGCGCGCGGTCCGGCGGCCGCTCGTCGACGGTCAGCGTGCCGGCGAAGTCCGGCAGAAACGTCTCCAAGAACGGCTCGACCTCGGCGCGGTGCATCAGCGGAAAGAGCGTGCGGGCCGCGGCCTCGCGCCCGCCGAGGCTCGTGACCTCCAGCCGCAGCGTGACGAGGCGCAGCGGGCGACGCAACGGGCTCTCCACGATCTGCACGCCGTCGATCCGCCCGGCCGGGACGCTGACGGCCCGGCGCTGCAGGAGCCCGCGGCGGATCCGCAGCCGGCCATCGGCGTGCTGGACCTCGAAGCCCGAGAAGGTGACGATCGCGCCCAGGAACGACAGCACCCACGCCGCCAGCAGCAACATGATGGCGATGATCACGACCTCGTGGGTCGAGTTGATGTTCTTGACCTCGGTCTCGCCGGCGCCGAGCAGCCCGTTCTGCAGCGCGCCGAAGATGCCACCGACGACCGGCAGCAGGATGCCGAGTTGGGGCGCGGTGAGCGCGGTGACCAGCAATGCCGGCATCGAGAGGCGCCGACGCACCGTGACCACGTCGACGTGCTGGTCGGCGTGGCCGAGCGCGGCGCGCAGCTCGGCGGCCGCGCGGGAGGAGAGCGCGCTGAGAACCACGTCACCGTCCTTGCCACCGCCCGGGGTCTGCACGTGCAGGCCGGTGACGCCGAAGAGGCGCTGAATCGGGCCGGCGATCGTGTCGACGGCCTGGATCCGCTCGAGCGGGATGACGGTCTCGTCAGGCGAGAAGACGCCGGAGCGGAAGTGCAGCGCACGATCGTCGACGCGGTAGGTCGTCGCCTGCCAGCGGCTGATACCGATCGCGGCCGCCGCGGCGACGCCGAGCAGTCCGAAGCCGATCGCGTGCAGCGAGCTGCTGCGCCCGCCGGCAACCAAGCCGATGATCAACGGCAACGCGATGTCGCTGAGCCCACGGACAGCGTGGTGGACGGCCGCCGCAACGTGCAGCCGCTGCGGTCCGTCAAAGGTCATCGGGCGTGCGGATCAGCCCGGCGAGCCGGTCGCGGACCCGCGCAGCCTCGCCGTTGGTGAGCGCCGGGATCTCGTTCGTGCCGGCCGCGGTGTGGACGACCACCGCCGCGGTGCCGACGAGCTGCGCCCAGAGCGACCGGCGCAGGTCGACGTGCTGGATGCGGGCGACCGGGACGATCGTGCGGATCTCGGTGATCGTGCCGTGGCGCAGGTCGAGCTCGTCGTCGTCCAGCCGCCAGCGCCAGCGCGCGAGCCGCAGCGCCGGGATCGCGATGGCCGCGACGACGACGCCGAGCAGGACCAGCCAGGGGCCGACCGTGCCGAGCGTGTGCAGGAGGCCGTCCTGGTCGCGCAGCGGGCCGCGGACCGCGAAGGCGATGAGGGTCGCGACGAGTCCTCCGGCGAGGATCTCCAGCGTCCACAAGCCGCGCGCCGCGGGGGCGAGCCGCTCGTCGGGCTCAGGCCGCTCGTCCACGATTGCCTCAGGCGGCGTCGTCGAGCTCGTCGCCGGCCTTGCGGCGGGTGGTGCGGCGCTTGGGCTTCGGCGCGTCCTCGGCGGGGGCGTCGAGGGAGAGCTGCTCGGACTCGGCAGCCTTCGCGGCGGCCGTGCGTCGCGCGCGCGGCTTGGGCTTGGGCGCATCATCCTCGGTCGCCGCGGCCTTGGGCTTGGCCCGCGCGCGCTTGCGCTTGGGCTTCTCTTCGGCTGCCGCGGCCTCCGCCTTGGCAGCGGCGGTGCGGCGGGCCCGCGGCTTGGGCTTGGACTGCTCCTCGGCGTCTGCCTCGGCGGCCTTCGCGGCGGCGGTACGACGGGTCCGCGGCTTGGGCGTGTCCTCGTTATCGGCGGCCTTGGCCGCAGCCGTCCGGCGTGTCCGCGGCTCGGGCGCCTCGTCCGCGTCATCAGCGGCCTTCGCGGCAGCCGTACGACGGCGCTTGGGCGGCTTCGGCGCCTCCTCTTCAGCCGGCACCTCGACGGCCTTCGGCACCGTGCGGCGCCGAGGCGGCTTGGGCGCATCGTCCTCAGCCGGCTCGGCCGTGGGGGCTGCGCCGTTCTCGCCCTCTGCCGGAGCAGCGGCCACGGGCGAGCGGCGGCGGCGTGGCTGGGCCTTGGCCGGCGCCTCACCCTCAAAGGTGGCTGACTCGACGTCGGCGGCTCCGTTGGTGGGCTCAGCGGCGGCGTGGCCTGACAGCAACGCCGCAGCGGCTTCGATCTCGCGCGCCGCATGCTCGCCGTCGACGGGCGCCGACACGGAAGCGCGCCGGCGGCGTGCGGCCGCGCGCTCCTGCCGCGAAGATGCACGCTCTCCGCCCGTCGGAGCATCGTCCTGGCGCTCGGCATCGCCAGAGCTCGCGGCCTCACCCACGGCCTCGGCGCCGCCCGCCGCAGCCTCAGCGGCGGCAGCAGCCGCCCGCGCGGCCGCGTTCTTGCGCCGCGAGCGGCGGCGCTTCTTGCGCGGCGAGACCTGCTCGCCATCACCGGAGCCATTGGACGATGCGGCAACGCCCTCGGCCGTCTCGACCGCACCCACGGCGACCTCGACCTGCGGCGCCTTGCCCTCTTCGCCCTTCTTGCCGCGCCGGCGACGGGAGCGGTTCTTGCGCTTGGGGAAGTTGCGCAGCAGCTCGCGGGAGAGCGCGCTCGGCTTGCGAGCCATGCGCGTCCGCGCACCGCGGACGACCTCCATCGCCTCGGGCGTGTGGGCCACCGCGGCGGCCAGCAGCGCCGCGCTCAGGCGCCGGTCCTGCTTGCGCGCAGCGTGGACGAGACGCCGCGCGTTGCGCGCGTGCGCGCCGCCGGAAGAGTTCACCAACAACCCCAACAACCGCTTCGTCTCCGGCCAGCGCTGGACCGCGTACTCCTCGTGCACCTCGCGCGTCATGTCCGCGAGATCCCAGATCCAGTGCGACGCCTGATCCCGACGCCCGATCCGCCGCTCGGCCAGCGCCTGCAACAGGATCTTGACGCCCTCGCGCCGCTCGTCGCGCGCCCACAGCCGGACGACGTCGACCGCGCGCTCGAAGGCATCCGCATCGCGCGATTGCGCGATCTCCTGCAGCGCGCGCAGGCGCAGCTGCGAGTTCTTGTTGCGCTCGACCGCGGTCAGCAGGAACGAGCGCTTCAGCTCGCCCGACTTGTCGAAGTGCAGCATCGCCCGCGCCCGGCGCCAGCCGCTCGGCGCAACCCGCGCGCCAGCCAGCGCGGCCCACTGGACCTGCTCGCCGTAGTCCAAGAACTCGACCGCGATCCGCCACAGCTCGCGCTCGAAGACCTCGATGCGCTTGTCCATGTCGGCCGTGACCGGGATGACACGGCGCTCGACGCGCACGCGCCGGCCCCGCCCACGGCGCACGGGCCCGACGACGATCGCGCCGCCGCGGTAGACCTCGCGATCCAGCAGCGAGTGCAGCGTCACGACCGGGTCGTCGTGCCGCGTCGCGGGATGGACGAAGTCCACCACGATGCCCGACTCCTTGCCGGGATGGCGGCGCGTCACGCGGCCGACGCGCTGCTGATAGATGCGCTTGGACGCCGTCGGCGCCAAGTGCATGCAGATGGTCGCGCGCGGCGAGTTCCAGCCCTCGGCCAGCAGCTGCGCGTTGACCAGCACGTCGATGTCGCCGGCCTCGTAAGAGGCGAGGATCTGGGCGAGCTCGCGCTTGGGCGTCTCGCCCGAGACGGCTTGCGCCTTCATGCCGATCTCGCGGAACGCCGCGGC
The DNA here is from genome assembly GCF_035996765.1 of Baekduia sp. Lineage (NCBI taxonomy): Bacteria > Bacillati > Actinomycetota > Thermoleophilia > Solirubrobacterales > Baekduiaceae > Baekduia > Baekduia sp. The sequence goes on along the minus strand of NZ_DASYJG010000093.1, from coordinate 1,777 downwards.
CACGTTGTAGGCGTGGCGCACGCCGGCGGCGTAGACCACGCCGGGCACGCCGTTGAAGCGCGTCTTGTAGAGGTCCGCGATCGCGAGGTTGAAGGGCAGCTGGTCGAGCAGCTCGGCCAGCATCTCCTGATCGAACTCGGTGTCGACCTCGCCCCGGCGCAGCGGCACCTTGGCGATCGTGCGGACACCGGGTCCGGGCGGGATGCGAATGCAGCGCAGGGGTGAGATGACGCCGCGGCGGGCCGCCTGCGCGAGGTCGAAGCGCGACGTCTGCGTCGGGAACAGGTCGGTGACGTGGCGCGCGATCAGCGCGCCCGTCGCGGTCATGCCGACGAACACGGGGCCGGCCCACGCGCGGATCGAGGCGCTCGTCTTCTCGCCGAGCGCGGTGTGCGCCTCGTCGCAGATGACGATCGTGTAGGCGTCGGAGATCTTGCCCGCGTTGCGGACGAACCACTGGTAGGTCTCGACCGTCACCGGGCCGTTGCCCGGGTCCTTGTCGCCCAGGAGCGCCGGCGCGATGCGCTTGGAGTAGCCGCGGTCGCGCAGCTCGCCGTGGAACTGGTCGACGAGGTTCCGGCGGTGGGTGAGGATGAGGATGCCGCCGGTGCGCGACGCCTCGACGAAGCCGAGCGCGGCGACCGTCTTGCCGGCGCCGGTGGCGTGCTCGAACCAGAAGCGCTTGGCGGCGTTGGGGTCGTCGGCGGCCTCCGCGACGTCCTCGTCGGGGTCCGACCAGTCGACCGGGTCCTCGTCGGCATCCTCGTCCTCGCGCAGCTCCTCGGGCAGGTCCTCCTCGCCGGGGGGCGCGGCGGAGGCGAGCGGCAGCTCGTCGGAGACCGCGCCGTTCGTGCGCCCGTTGCCGTTGCCGTTGCGCTGCGCCTCGGCCAGCAGCGCGGTCAGCGTGCCGGACAGCGCGTCGACCTGGTGGGCGGAGAGCACCGTGCCGTCGACGAGCGCCGGCTCGTCCTGGGAGAGCAGGCGGTCGAGGCCCAGCAGCAGCGAGTAGTGGCGGCGCCAGTGCGTCGAGGGAACCTTGGCGCCCTCGTCGAGCTCGGCCAGCGCGGCGTCGAACGCGCGCCGCCGCGGGCTGCCGGCCGCGAGCGCGGTCGCGGCGTCCTCCCCTTCGAGCACGAAGGGTTCGCGGGCGAACGACGCGGCCCGCTCCAAGTCGGCGGAAGATGGAATGGATGCGACCGCGAAGGTCGCTGTCTCAGGCTCAGCCATGAAGGCTCGACTAATCGACGTAAGGGGGAAGCCGTGTGGGACCGCCGCACGACTTCGGATCGCTCCGGGACCGCTAAGGGATGGCGTCGTTCAGGAGCGCCTGCCCGGGAAGCACCCCATATTCAAGCAGAGTCCCGCGACGGCGACGATCGATCTGCCACCGTATGTCTGGATGCGACGGTTTGCCGCCATCCTCGCCTCCCTCGCCCTGGTCGCGGTCCTGGCCGTCGGACTCAGCCAGGCGCTGAGTGGCAACGTTCCCAGCCCCAAGCGGCATTTCGACCTCGCCAAGGCCGAGCAGCAGCTCAGCGGCGCCCCCGCTCCGCTGGCCTCGCTGCACCGCGAGGCCTCGAAGCTCCTGCCCGGCGGCACGAAGGCGTTCCGGGCGCGGATGGCGAGCCTCAAGGGCTATCCCGTGGTCGTCAACAAGTGGGCCTCGTGGTGCGTGCCCTGCCGGACCGAGTTCCCGCTCTTCCAGTCTCAGGCCGTGACCAAGGGCAAGAAGGTCGCGTTCCTCGGCGTGAACGCGGGCGACTCGACCGATCCCGCC
>NZ_DASYJG010000092.1:0-83754 GCF_035996765.1 Baekduia sp. | reverse complement strand
CCTCGACCGCATGATCGCGCTCGTGGAAGGCGCCGAGCGGCGCAAAACTCCGAACGAGATCGCGCTCAACATCCTCCTTGCGGGCCTCACGATCACCTTTCTCGCGGCCGTGGTCACGCTGCGGCCCTTTGCGATCTACGCGGGTACGCCAACCTCCCAGACCGTTTTGATCGCGCTGCTCGTCGCCCTGATCCCGACGACGATCGGCGCGCTCCTGTCGGCGATCGGCATCGCCGGCATGGACCGCCTCGTCCAGCGCAACGTGCTCGCGATGTCGGGCCGCGCGGTCGAGGCCTCCGGCGACGTCGATGTGCTCCTGCTCGACAAGACCGGGACGATCACCCTCGGCAACCGGCAGGCGACCGAGTTCGTGGCCGTCGACGGGGTCACCGACAACGAGCTCGCGGAGGCTGCCCAGCTCTCCTCGCTCGCCGACGAGACGCCTGAAGGCCGTTCGATCGTCGTGCTCGCCAAGGAGCATTACGGGCTGCGAGGGCGCGAGCTGTCGGAGCTCGAGGCGAGCTTCATCCCGTTCTCGGCGACCACCCGCATGAGCGGCGTCGACTTCGACGGCCGCAGGTTGCGCAAGGGCGCCGCCGACGCGGTCAAGCGCTTCGTGGAAGAGCAGGGCGGCCACGCGCCCGAGCGGCTGGACGAAGAGGTCGACAAGATCGCTCGTTCCGGGGGCACGCCGCTCGTCGTGGCGCAGGACAACTTCGTGCTCGGCGTCATCCACCTGAAGGACATCGTCAAAGGCGGCATGAACGAGCGCTTCGACGAGCTGCGGAAGATGGGCATCCGCACGGTGATGATCACCGGCGACAACCAGGTCACGGCCGCCGTGATCGCCGACGAGGCGGGGGTCGACGACTTCCTCGCAGAGGCTACGCCAGAGGCGAAGATGGCCCTGATCAAGGAAGAGCAGGCGCGAGGCCGGATGGTCGCGATGACAGGCGACGGCACGAACGACGCACCCGCGCTCGCCCAGGCCGACGTCGGCGTCGCGATGAATGCCGGCACCTCCGCGGCCAAGGAGGCAGGCAACATGGTCGACCTCGACAACAACCCGACGAAACTGATCGAGGTCGTCGAGGTCGGCAAGCAGCTGCTGATCACCCGCGGCGCGCTGACGACGTTCTCGATCGCCAACGACGTGGCCAAGTACTTCGCCATCCTGCCGGCGATCTTCGTCGCGACCTACGCCGCCAACGGCGATGCAACCGGACCGCTGGACGCGCTCAACATCATGAACCTCGGCACGCCCGAGTCGGCGATCATCTCGGCCATCATCTTCAACGCGATCGTGATCCCGATGCTGGTGCCGGTCGCCCTGCGCGGCGTGGCCTACAAGGCGGTCGGCGCCACCGCGCTGCTGCGCCGCAACCTCCTGATCTACGGGCTGGGAGGGCTGATCGCGCCGTTCGTGGGCATCAAGCTCATCGACCTGGTGGTCCACAACCTGCTCGGGGCTTGATGGAGACCCGCGGCCATCTAAAGGTGTTTCTCGGCATGGCCGCCGGCGTCGGCAAGACCGTGAGGATGCTCGACGACGGGCGGGCCGAGCTGGAGGCGGGCCGTGACGTCGTGATCGGTCTGTTGGAGACGCACGGGCGGGTGGAGACCGAGCGGCGCGCCGAGGGTCTCGAGCGCTTGCCGCGCCGGCGGATGACCTACCGGGGCACGACGTTCGAGGACCTCGACGTCCCGGCGGTCCTCGCGCGTCAACCCGAGTTGGTGCTGATCGACGAGCTCGCTCACACCAACGCGCCGGGCCTCGAGCACGTCAAGCGCTACGAGGACGTCGAGCTCATCCTCGACGCCGGGATCGACGTGGTGTCGACGATGAACGTTCAGCATCTCGAGTCGCTCAACGACAAGATTGCGGAGCTGAGCGGGGTACGCGTGCGCGAGACCGTGCCCGACACGCTGCTGGCCCGCGCCGACGAGATCGTGCTGGTCGACGTCACGCCCGAGGCGCTGGTGGAGCGGCTGCGTGCCGGCAAGATCTACCCCACCGAGCGCATTGACGCGGCGCTCAACAACTTCTTCAAGGTCGAGAACCTCAATGCCCTGCGCGAGACCGCGCTGCGCCAGGTCGCCGAGAACGTTGAGGCGCGCCGCGTCGAGGTCGACCAGCCGCTCGGGACGCGTGAGGAGCGCGTTGACGCCGGCGTGGCACAGGCCGTCGGCGAGCGCCTGCTCGCGTTGATCGAGCCCTACCCGGGCGCCCAGCGGCTGATCCGCCGCGCGTGGCGCTCGGCCCAGCGGCTGAGCGCGCCGCTGGATCTGCTGTGGGTGGCGCCGCCGGGCGGCGCCATCCCGGACGGTGATGCGGGGGCCAGCCTCCACGCCCTGCAACAGCTCGCGTCGGTGCTCGGCGCGACGCTGCTCGTCGAGGAGGGCGACGACGTCGCCACCACCGCGGCGCGGATCGCCGACGAGCGTGGCATCACCTACATCTTGCTGGGCGCGTCGCGCCCGGCCCGGGGGCTCGCCCGCCTGCGCGAGCCGCTCCCGATGCGCCTCGTGCGGCTGGCGCCGGGCGTCGATGTTCGCATCGTCGCCGACCGCACGCGGATGCGCGGACGGAAAGGACCAAGCACATGATCATCATCGTGGTATCGGTCGCCCTGGTGGCGGCCGTCGCGGGTGGCGCTGCGGCCGGGCGCTGGTACGCACCGCAAAAGCAGCGCCAGCGCAACGGGCGGCCAGAGGCCGTGGGGCGCATCCTGCTGCCGTTCACGGGGACGGCGATCTCGAAGCGGGCGTTCGACGCCGCCGTGCGCCTGGCGCGCGTCGAGAACGCGACGCTCATGCCCTGCTACTTGGCGACCGTGCCGCTGAACCTGCCGCTCGACGCCGCGCTGCCCGCCCAGTGCCTGCGGGCGATGCCGCTGCTGGAGACGATCGAGCAGCGCGCGATCGACCAGGAGGTCGCGATCGACGGGCGGATCATCCGCGGGCGGACCTACCGCGACGCGCTGCGCCGGATCCTCGAGGACGAGCACTTCGACCGCGTCATCGTCTCGGCGACGGCTCACCCGACGGGTGGGTTCGGCGGCGACGACCTCGTCTGGCTGCTGGATCGGGCGGATGCCGAGGTGCTGATTCTGCGCCCGGCGCCCGAGGATCACCGCGAGGTGGCGGCATCGGTGGCCGGGCACTTTTGATGACACGGATCTTCAAGTTGGGGCTCTTCTAGCCGCCGGCCACCTTCGCGACGTAGCTCGCGACCTGCCGGATCTGGGCGGAGCCGAGCTGGTCCTTGAACGCGGGCATCCCGCCGCCGCCGTTGGTGACCTGCTTGGCGACCTGCTTGGCGCTGGGCTTGAGGGTGTCGAGGTTCGGACCGACCTGCCCGTGGGCGCCGGCGGCCGCGAGCGTGTGGCAGGACGAGCAGCCGACCGAGGTGAAGAGCGCGTGGCCGGGGTCGGGGGCAGGCCTCGCGCTATTGCGCGTCGTGTTCGATCCGCCCGATCCCGAGCTTCCGCCACCGCACCCCGCCGCTGCCACGGCAAGAGCGACGCTCACCGCCGCGATACCCGATCGCCTCAGGGCAGCCATGGCGTTACGCCGCGGCCGTTCGGCGACGGGTGGCCAGTGCGGCGCCGCCGGCGATCAAGCCGAGCGCGCCGACGATCAGGGCGATGATCGAGAGCGTGCTCGTCTCCTTCTTGGTGATGACGGTCGTCGCCGGCTTGGTCGCGGCAACCGGGGTGGCGGTGGCGCTCGCGGACGTGGAGGCCACGCCGGTGAGGTTCGCGGGGAGCTTGGCGGGCGGCCCGGCGTCGCCGCCGGTCACGTCGAGCGCCGCGGCGCCCGGGGCGGTGACGTCGATCGTCGGCGCAGGCTTGTCATCGGTGGGGGTGCCAATCCAGCGGACGACGTCGCCGTTGGAGTAGGTCTGGATCGTCGGAAAGCCGATGACCTGGCCTTGCTTGGCGGCGTCGGGCAGGCCGAGCGCGACGGGGAAGTTGCCGAAATCGCCGGGCTTGATCTTGCCGCCGGTGAAGTCGACCTCGGTGATCTCGCTGGTCACGGTGCCGTCGTCGGTCTTTATCGGCTTGGCGAGCTTCTTGGTCTTGGACGAGAAGCTCCAGCCGGCCGGGGGTGCACCCTGGGCGTCGAGCACGCCCTCGGGGAGCTTGACGCGGATCGCGGTGACGCTGGCGTTGCTCTCCTCGTTGGGCACACGGATGTCGGTGGTGACGAACGCGCCCTGAGGGATCGCGTTGGGGTGGAAGCTGACGTGGGCCAGTGCCGCGGACGGCGCCACCAGGATGGTTGCGCCGGCGACGGCGGCCAAGGTGGTGGTCTTGCTCAACATGGAGGGTCCTGGGTCGTGGTCATCGTGGTGGTCGCGGCGGTCATCGGATGTGCACCGTCACCTTGCGCTCGTACTGATCAAAATCCGAGACCCGTGCGATGAGATCCAGCGTCCACGTGCCGGGGGCGCCGAGGATGGCGGCGGGGATCGTCCAATGGCCGGGGCCGGTGTCCTGGACCTGGAGGTCGAGTGGCCCGATGCCCTTGGCGGGCAGGGTCGCGGTGACCGTCAGCTCCTTGACCTTGCTGTACTGCGCGCCGCTCTTGGGATCCAGGAGGTAGATGTGGATGTCGTTGGCGCCGACCTGGGCGGGGTCGACGTCGAGGGACAGCTGCGCGGGGCCGACCGTGCTGGTGACCTGCACGGGCCCGGTGGCGGTGGTCTTGGCCGGCGCGTAGCCGGCCAGCGCGCCGGTGACGGTCAGCACGACGGCGATCGCGGCGACCTCGGCGCGCAGCGTGCGGCGCAGCAGCAGGCCGGCCGCGCCGGGGGTCGCGCCCTCGTCGGCGAGCTGGCGCAGGCGCGGGACGCTGCGCCGGCGGTTGAGCGCGCCGAGGCCGATCAGGCCGAGGATCAGCCCGATCTTGACCAGGACGGCGCGGCCATACGGGGTGTTCCACAGCTCGTTGAACGCGTTGATCTGGATCAGCGCCTGGATGACGCCGGTGGCGGTGAGCGCGACGACGCAGCCCAGCGCGATGGGGGAGAAGCGGGCCAGGCCACCGGCGAGCAGGCGCGTGCGGTCGGCGCCTTGCAGGCGGCGGGTCGCGGCGGGCAGGCAGGTCAGCAGGGCGGTCAGGCCGCCGAGCCACAGGCACATCGCGCTGACGTGGATGACGTTGGCGGGGAGGAAGAGCCAGACCGGATGTTGGATGCTGGCATGGCCGGCAAGTGCTGGAAGAAAGATGAGCGCGGCGGCGGGGATCAACAGGGGCAGCAGCCGGGTGGCACCGGCACGCGGGGCCAGCAGTGCGCCGTCGGCGCCCAGCGAGGCGGACTGCAGGACGGGCGCGCGGGCCGAGCGCGGGGCCAGCACGGTCAGCGCGGCGGCACCGAGCACCACCCACGCGACGGCGCCCGCGGCCCAGATCGTCCCGAAGCGCGTTCCGAGGACGTCGGAGATCACGCTGCCGGTGATCTTCCACAGCGGCACGCCGGCCGACTCGGCGGCCTGCAGCCCGATGCCGAGCAGGGCGCTAGCCAGTCCGAAGCCCGCAGCGATCAGCAGTGCGATCCGCAGCCTGGCGACGAAGGCGCTCGCGGCCTGCTCCCACTCCTCGGTGCCACCGCCCAGGCGCCGCAGCGCCGGCAGCCAGACGGCGAGCAGGAACGCGAGCAGGCCGGCGCCGATCCCGATCGCTCCGTACTGCACACCGCGGGTGACGGCAAAACCCCACGAGGTGACCCGTCCGGTCTTCTGGCCGGCCAGCAACTGGCCGACCGTGGACCCCGCGCCGGCGCTGCGCGCGCCGATCGAGAAGACGAAGCCGCCGGTGACGATGTGCGTGTCGGCCGAGACGACGCGGTAGGTGGCGGTGTAGGTGCCCTTCGGCAGTCCCGTCTTGAGATGCACGGCGAACGTCTTGCCGACGCTGCCGGGATGGTAGGCGGCGCCGTCGTCGACGCGATTGCCCTTGGTGTCGAAGACGCGGACCGCGCCGTCGGTGCCGCTGACCGGCTCGTCGAAGGTGAACGAGATCGCGCTCGGCTCCTTGGCGACCAGCGCGCCGCGCTGGGGCGAGGTCGACTCGAGCTGGGCGTGTGCGCACGCGGAGGCCGGCAGCGCCGCGAGGACGAGGAGCGCTGCGGCGAGTGTGAGCGCGCGCCGTCTCACCACGCCTCTTTCCGCCCACCCGTCCCCGCAGGCTCCGAGGGGTCGACGGCGGTCGGCGCGGTCCCGTCTCCGTCGTCGCCCGACTCGGGTCCCTCGCCTGCGGTCGCCGCGCGGCGCCGCCGCACGGTCACCACAAGCACCGCGCTGCCCAGCAAGATCACGGCGAACGCGATGCCCGCCCCGACCGGGAAGCCGCCGCCGGCCGGCCCGACCCAGAACAGCGTGCCCGTGATGTTGGACTTGGTCGATCCCTCCGAGAGCGGGATCGTGTAGTCAAAGATCTTGGTCTTCTTATGGGTGTCGGTCACCTTCGGCGGCGTGCCCTTGCCGATGTAGTGCATGCGGTGGTCGTGCCAGGTGATCGTCGCGGTCTTGTCCACCGTCTTCCACACCACCGGCGCGCCCTTGTGCGCATGGGCGGGAACGGGCGCGGTGCCGAACTCGTCGTTGTTGAGGTACACGGCCGGCGAGTTGGTGTTCTGCTGCACGGTGCCGTCGGGCAGGATCCGCGAATAGGGCTCACCGTCGTAGCCGTAGATCGTCACCGGCTGCTTGGCGCTGGACCGCAGCTCGTAGAGCGAGTCGTAGCCGATGACCTGCACCTGGACCCCCGGCAGCGGCGTGCTGAGGCCGTGGAAGACCGAGCGGAAGTTGGGGTTGCCGCCGTGGGCGAGCGCGGCGACGGGAACGGTGGCGAGCGAGACCAGTGCGAGGACGGCGATGGTCGTCGCGCGGCGCAGGGAGACGGCGGTCATGCGGATCTGTCCTTAGAAGCAGGGCGGAGCGTGCGATGCCTCGTGCCGGGCACGAGGAGCGACACGACGCCGGGGCCGTCAGCAGGCGACGGTCGGCGTCAGGCTCAGGCGACGAGCAGCGACGCCGGCGGTCCGCGCTCGGCGAGGCGGAAGGCCAGCAGCAGGCCACGGTGGCCGGCGACATCGGGTGCCCGGTAAGGAGCGCTGATCGCGGTCGCGCCGCGCCGTCGTCGCGGTGTCGCGCGTGCTGCGCGGCGAGCGTCGATCACGTCCTCGCCCATGAATCGCCCCATGATCAGCGGCGCGACCAGCAGAACTGCTGGGGCCAACCAGAGCAGGAGCTCGGCATCGACGCCGAGGCGCAGCGCGCTCGCCAGGACCGCCGCCACGAAGGCGGCGCCCAGCAATGCGCGGGATCCCGGCCGGCCGGTCATCGGCGTCACGGTACCGCGACGGCGCCGCGCGTGTGGCGTTTGGGCGTGCCGTCCCGGCATTCCTGGAAGCGGGACGAGGGGACCGGCTGTCTCGGAGAGACGAACGTGCCGGATGCCCCGACCGGGTAGACGGAGGAGATGGACCCCCAGGACCTCACCGGTCGTATCGAAGCCTCCGCCGACCTCGACAACGTATCCGCCTCCGTCGGCGCGCTGGTTCGCAGCGCCGTCCGGCCGGGACCGGTCAAGGATGCGCTGCAGGGCACATGGATGGGTCACGCGCTGCATCCGTTGCTCACCGACATGGTCATCGGCGCGTGGACGAGCGGGCTTCTGCTTGATCTCACCGGCGGTCGCGGTGGCGACCGGCTGGTCGCCGCCGGGATCGTCTGCGCCGTCCCGACGGCGCTGACCGGCGCGACGGATTGGGCCGACGTCGAGACACGCGATCCGGCTGCTCGACGTGTCGGGATCGTGCACGGGTTGGCCAACGCCGCCGCCCTCGGACTCCAACTCGGATCCTTGGTGGCCCGCGGTCGGGGCAAGCGTGCCAGGGGTGTCGCGTTGTCGGTCGCGGCCAACGGCCTGCTCGGCGCGAGCGGCTATCTCGGCGGTCACCTGAGCTACGTGCGAGGTGTCGGCATCGGTGCCCGCGAACCGGGTGGATCGCGGCCATGATGGAGACGACGACGCGTTCTTCAGCGGGACTTGGCGCGCGCCTTGCGCGTCGCGGCGCCGCGTTTGGCGGCCGCTGAGCGCTTGGCCGCATCGCGCTTGCGCGTGGCAGCAGCCTTCTTGCCGGCCTGGCTGCGCTTGCCGCCGTCGAGCACGCGGGCGCGGATCGCGTCACCGGCCTTGTTGAGGTCCTTGAGCGCGTCGCGCGCCAGCGCCTCGGCTTTGCCGCTGCCCTTCTTGCTGGCGCCTTCGGCATCGGCGACCGCCTTAGCGACGCTCTTGCGAAGACCGCTCTTGCGAAGTGTGGTGAACAGATCGTCGGTCTTGGTCATGACCGTGGGGTTCCCCGGGCGCGCGCACGCTACGCGTTCACGGGCGAGGCGTTCTGAGCCGTCCGCTATCTCGCCGGATGCCGGGTCCTGCGCACGGGTAGTGCCTTCTTCTCAACCCCGATCGAAGGAGACCAGGATGGCCGACTTGACCCCGCTGGACGAGAAGCTCGCCGAGGTGCTCGGGCTCGCGCAGGCCGCCCAGATCGCGGCGGACACCGTGGGCAAGATGGAGGACGCCGAGATCTTCTCCGAAGCCCTGTCGCGCATGCGCGAGCAGGCTGCCGAGACCGAGCGGCGCACCGACGAGCTGATCGATGGTCTCGACGGCAAGAAGACCGCGATCCGCGACATGGCGCGCGAGACCAAGAGCGAGGCCACCGACATGATGGAGACCTACCTCGCTGACGAGGAAGAGGCGCTCGACGGCTTCGAGTTCCTGAGCATGGCCGAGGCGGGCGAGCTGTGTCACTGGGAGATCGTCGAGAAGATGTCGGAGACGATCGGCGCCGAGGACGTTCGCGCGCTGGCCGGCTGGGCCGTCGGCGTCCAGCGCGAGCACGTCGAGACCGTGCGCCGCGCGTCGCTGGCGCTCGCGTCCCAAGAGGCGGCCGCCTGACCGAGCGAGACCGTCCTACGCCGGCTCGGGGCGCTCGCCGGCCAGCGTCCCGAGCCGGCGCAGCGCCTCGTCGTTGCGCCGGCGCAGCACGAAGTCGGCGATCGGGTTGTGCAACAGGCGGCTGAAGCGGTCGCCAGGACCTTCGACCATGGTCACCTGGGTGCGGTCGCCAAGGTCGACGAGGTCGAGGACGACGCGCGCGGTGCCCAGCGGGCGAGCCCGTGCCTGGAGCACGAGGTGCACGGGCTCGGTGACTTCGAGGACCTCGGTGTTGTCGTTGAGCTTGAACGGTCCGACCCCCACGCGGTGATGGAGCTTGGCGCCGGCGGCGGGCCATGACGCATCGGCATCGCGGATGCTGTCGGAGCCGACGACCCAGTAGCCGTACCTCTCGGGATCGGCCAAGACGGCGAAGACCTGCTTGATGGGCACCGGGAAGATGGCGACGTTGCGAGCCATGTGCAGTCGCGCTACCCGCCGCCTCCCGCGGTCATGTGCGATCGTCGCGCAACTCGATCTGCAGCTCGTCTTCGGCGGGCTGGCCGGCAGCAAGCTCGCGGCCGCGCTCCAGTTCGGCGTTGAGCTCAGCGCCGAGCAGGACGCTGAGGTTGGCGACCCACAACCACACCAGGAACGCGATCACGCCACCCAGCGCGCCATAGGTCTTGTTGTAGGAGGAGAAGTTCGCCACGTACAACGCAAAGAGGGCCGAGGCCGCCAGCAGCCCCACGAGCGCGACGACGCCCCCGACCGTGATCCACTTGAACCCCGGCTGCTTGACGTTGGGCGCCGCGAAGTACAAGACCGAGAACATCAAGCTGACCACCAGCGCGATGATCGGCCACTTGGCGATGTCCCAGGCGGTCACCGCGGTCGAGCCGGCGCCGACGACATCACCGAGTTGCTGAGCGACCGGCCCGGTGACCACGACCGCCAGGGCGCACGCGGCGATCAGCAGGATCATCACGGTGGTGACGATCAGCTGCATCGGGCGTAGCTTCCAGAACGGCCGGCCCTCGGGGACCTCATAGATCGCGTTGGAGGCGCGCGCGAACGCGCCAACGTAGCCCGACGCGCTCCAGATCGCCAGCGCGATCCCCAAGATGAACGCCAGGCCCGCCCCGCCGCGGCTGCCGGCCACCTGCTTGACGGCGCCCGACAGGATGTCGTTGGCCGGTCCGGGCGTGAGCGCCGCGAGGTTGTCGAGGATCGGCTGCGTCGCCGAGGGACCGATCAACCCGATGATCGACACCAGCGCGATGATCGCCGGGAAGATCGCCAGGACGCCGTAGTAGGTCAGCGCGGCGGCCCAGTCGGTCAGGTTGTCGGCCTTGAACTCCTTGAAGGTGCGTTTGAGCACCGCCCACCACGAGCGGCCTGACAGATCGGTCGGATCGTCTGGTGCGGCGGCGGTCGTCTGCCGGTGACGGGTGAAGCGTCGTTCGGAGGTGTCACGGGACATGCTCACGGCGTCCCCGATGCCGGGCTTTCTGTACCACGGACCGGAGTCGTCGCACGGTGGTGTCAGGTCCGGCGCTGCGGCTCGTGGTAGACGGCTTCGACGTTGTAGCCGTCGGGATCGAGCACGAACGCGCCGTAGTACCCCGCGGAGTAGTCGGGCCGGACTCCTGGGCCGCCGTTGTCGGCGCCCCCGGCCGCGATCGCGGCGTCATAGAAAGCGTCGACCTGCTCGCGTGAGTCGGCGGCAAAGGCCACGTGGCCGCCGGCCGTCGCCGGGTACACGGTCGAGATCGTGAAGTCGTCGATGTCGTCCGGGCCGAACGTCACCTCGCGGGCATCATCGCTCCAACTGCCCTGCTCAACGAATCCGAGCGGGGCGAGCGCGGCCAGATAGAAGCGCCGACTGGCGCGCAGATCGCTGACGCCGATGCTCATGTGGTCGATCACGATGCGTCTGCTGGGCATGCAGCGGGCCTACCCAGGATTCCCGGACCGCGATGCGCGGCCAGACGAGAACCAATGTTTCCCGGTGGACTCAGACAGGGACGTCGTCAGGACACTGTCCCTCGACGAGGAGTCGCATCACATGATCACCCGCATCGATCGGCTGGGCGTTGCCCTCCCGCCCCCATTCGATCCCGACCCCGACGGGGCTGCCGCCGTCCAGGAGCTGATGGGCGGCCGCTTCGGCGAGATGTCGACGTTCATGAACTACACCTTCCAGTCGTTCAACTTCCGCGGCCGGCAAGCCGCACGACCGTTCTACGACCTGATCGCAAACATCGCCGCTGAGGAGTTCGGTCACATCGAGGTCGTCGCCGCGGCGATCAACACCATGTTGACCGACCCGGCGCAGGTTGACGCACAGGCCCCCGACGCCACGTTGGCCAAGTACAAGGGCGTCGGGGCGTCGCACCACTTCCTGGCGGGCGGCAAGGGTGCGCTCCCGGCCGACTCACGCCAGATCCCGTGGTCCGGCGACTACGTCTTCAGCTCCGGTGATCTGGTCGAGGACCTGACCCACAACTTCTTCCTGGAGACCGGCGCCCGCAACGGCAAGTTGAAGGTCTACCAGATGGTCGAGCACCCGGCCGCCCGCGCGCTGACCGGCTACCTGCTCGTCCGCGGTGGCGTCCACCAGGTCGCCTACGCCCGCGCGCTGGAGAATCTGACCGGCGTCAACATGATGAAGGCCTTCCCGGCCCCGCGGATCCCGACCGACAAGATCCCCGAGTGCCAGCCGCACATCAAGAAGGGCCTGCACCGCATCCTTTATCGCTTCTCGACGACCGACTACCACGAGATCGCCGCGGTCTTCAACGGGCCGCACCCCGAGACCGGGGAGGACCTGATCGTCGAGGACGGCCCGCCAGAAGGTGCCCTGGCCCATGACCTGCCGCCGCAGACCGACGTCTTCGCGCCCGACTACGCGCCCGAGGACATCGCCGAGATCGCCCAGAAGCTGCGCAAGGCCGCGGGCTTTGACGAGCCGACCGGCAAGGTCGCCGACGAGTGAGGCGATGACCCGGTAAAACTGCGTCCCGTGCAGGAGAAGCGATCCGCAGCCGATCAGCGTCGTGTACTGGTCGAGACGATCCGCGCCTCGGCGCAATGGCGCCGAGGCAAGGCGGAGGAGTTCAGCGACGACGAGGACGCTCGGCGGCAGAACGCCCGGGCAGATCTGGCCCTGCGCAAGCTCGCGAACTTCGTCGACCGCCTGCCCAATGGCGACCCGGAGCTGAACCTCCCCGCGCTGTCGCGCACCGAAGTGCGAGATGGGCGCCTCGCGCTTGCCGAGGAGGCTCTGGTGCTCCTGTCTCGCTTCGGACTTGGATACGGAGCCTGGAAGTCTGGGCCGCCTGATGAGAAGCAGATGCGCAACGTGTTGCGACGTATGGACGGCATCGAGGCGCGCGAGCGTAAGGCGCGCAAGCAGCGGGCCGAGGCGGGCTACGGCGACGAGTGACGCCGTGCCTCTAGCGCGCTAAGGCCAGAGGCACTGCGCGGTCCAGGCCGTGCCGGTCCGCGTATAGCGCAGCCGCACGTGGCGACGGTTGCGGTCGGCCTGCCAGAACTCGATCTCTTCTGGCGCGATCTCGTACACCGTCCAGTGCTCGGCGACGAGACCGGCGGGGGCCGGGCCGTCGTCCGGCGGCTGCGGGCCGACGCGCGGTTGGCTCTGGCGGGCTTGGAGCGCCTCGGCGCGCGCTTCGGGTGAGCGCTGGAGGAAGTCCTGGGCGCTGACCTCTGGCAGCGCCGGAGCCACCGAGCCACGCACGCGGACCTGCCTGCCTCGTTGCGGCCAGTAGAACGTCGTCGCCGCGACGCCGGTCGCCGCGATCTCCCGGCCCTTGACGCTCAGCCCGCTGGAGGCAAACCGCCATCTGCAGTTCTCGATGCCCTTGAGGATCAGGACCCGCGCGTTCGGCCTGCCGTCGGCATCGACGGTGCTGAGCGTCATGGCGTGGGGCTCGGGAACCGCGTTGGCGATGGCGTCCTCGATCCAGGCGACAAACAGCTCGTCGGGGTCTTCGGGGGCTTGCTCGACGTCGAAGGTCGGAAGGTCGGTCGCGAAGACCTCCAGCGCGCGGAGGCGATCGGCCAGGTCATCGGCGTTCGTCACACCGTGAGTATTCCGGTCGCGCGCGATCGCGAGCAGACGAGCACGCCGGCATCCAGTGACAAGGTGATGGTGAAGAACGATTATCCGGATATCGGTGACCGCCCCGCGCGCCGCAGACCCTCGCTTTAGGATCCAGTCGGTGCCATTTCGCCGACGCAAGCCGCCCTCGCCCGACGCGGCCGAGGCCATGACCGCGCTCGCGGGGCGGGTCGAGGACATCGCCGCGTCGCTGGCGCAGGCCCGGGCCGACCTCGCCACGTTCCGCGCCGACGCCATGGCCGGGATCGCCGCGGCGGTCGAGGACGAGCCGACGGTGCGCAGCCGGCTCGCGGCGGCCCGGGGCGAGGGGTCCTACGAGCGTCCCTTCACGGTGCAGACGCCGCTCGTGAGCGTCTGCATCCCGACCTACCGCAACTGGCAGGGCCTGGTCGAACGGGCCATCCCTTCCGCCTTGGCGCAGGACCATCCCTCGATCGAGGTCGTTGTCGTCGGCGACAGCGCGCCGCCGGAGACCGCGGAGGCGATCGCCGGCCTCGGCGACGACCGCGTGCGCTACGTCAACCTCCCGATGCGCGGCTTCTACCCCGAGGAGGAGATCAAGCGCTGGTACGTCGCCGGGACCCCGCCGATGAACCACGCGCTGCATCTGGCCCGAGGGGAGTGGATCGCCATCCTCAATGATGACGATGCCTTCCGGCCGCACCACGTGAGCACGCTGCTGGCAACCGCTCGCGCTCAGCGGGCCGAAGTCGCCTACGCCAAGCTCGTGTGCCTCGGCCCCGACGGCAGCGAGCAGGTGCTCGGGTCGTTCCCGCCCGTCTTCCCCTTCGGCTGGCAGCCCGCCCTTCAGCATCGGGCCATGAGGATGTTCGAGTTCGAGCTGGCTGCTGCCGCCTTCGACGAGCCCGGCGACTGGAACCGGACCCGGCGCATGCTGCGCACCGGGGTCCGGTTCGCGTTCGTCGACGAGATCCTCGTCGACTACTACCCCAGCCGCCTGTGGACGACCGACCGCTGATCCGCTTCCAGGCGCCGGCGCTCCCGCCGGTGTCCGAGATCGCCGCCTACTTCTCCGCCGCCGAGCGCGTCCGCTGGTTCTCCAATCAGGGTCCGTGCCTGAAGCTGCTCGTCGAGCGGATGGACGCGTACCTGGGGCCTGGGCTGCACTGCGTGCCGCTCGCCAACGCGACCTCCGCGCTCGCGCTCGGGCTGCGCGCGCTGGCCCGGACCGACGGTCCGCGGCGGGAGGTCGTGCTCCCGTCGTTCACCTTCGCCGCTGCGGTCAGCGCCGTGCTCTGGGCCGGGTTGGAGCCGGTGTTCGTCGACGTCGAGGAGGGGTCGTGGCACCTATGCCCCGATGCCCTCGACGCTGCGCTGGAGCGCGGCACGATCGCCGCTGTGCTGGCGGCGTCGACGTTCGGCTCGCCGCCGTCGGAGGCGATTCGCGCGCGCTGGCAGACGGCTGGCGCGCAGGCCGGGGTGCCCGTTCTCGTCGACTCCGCGGCCGGGTTCGGCGCGGTCACGGGCGGGGGCGAGCGCCTCGGGCGTCAGGGCACCGCGGAGGTCTTCTCCTTCCATGCCACCAAGCCGTTCGCCATCGGGGAGGGAGGCCTGCTGGTCTCCGCCGACGCCGAGCTGGCCGGCCGCGTCAGCCGGTTGGCCAACTTCGGGTTCCAGGCTGGGTCGGTCGCCGCCGAGGTGGGGTTCAACGCAAAGCTGGCCGAGTGGCCGGCGGCCACGGCACTCGCGGTGCTGGACGGCTTCGGCGACGTGCTCGCCGCGCGGCGAGCACACGCCGCCCAGCTCCTGGCCGGCGTGGGACCGCACGGGTACCGGCCTCAGGCCATCGACGGCGAGCCGGCCTGGCAGTTCGTTCCCGTGCTCGCGCCTTCGCGGGCGGTGCGGGATGCGGCGATCGCGATCGCCGCATCCGACGGGATCGAGCTGCGCGCCTACTTCTCGGTGCCGCTGCACCGGATGCCGGCGTTCGGCGGGCTGCCGGTGGCCGGCTCGCTGGCCATCACGGAGCGTCTCGCCGGCCGGGTACTGTCCTTGCCGATGGCCAACGACCAGAGCGCGGACGACCGGCGGCGGATCGTCGCGGCGCTCGCGACGGCGACCGCCGCGGAGCCGGCGTGAGCGGTCCGTTCGACGGCTGCCGCTTCCCGTTTCGGGCCTGCGGCGACGACGTGACCATCTACGAGCTCGTGCGCGTGCTCGACCCGGAGGCGATCGACGTCGGGACCCACGTCATCGTCGACGACTTCGTGTTCCTCGCCGGTGGCCTTGGCACCACCATCGGCTCCTGGGTGCACATCGCGAGCTTCGTGAGCATCTCGGGTGGGGGGCGACTCGTGGTGGAGGACTTCGCGGGCATCGCGACCGGGGTTCGCATCGTGACCGGGACCGATCTCATGGACGGGTCCGGCCTCACCGGGCCGACGATCCCCGGCGACCTGCGGTCGGTGCGCCGCGGGACGATTCACATCGGCCGCCATGTCGTGATCGGCGCCAACGCCGTGGTGCTGCCCGATGTCACCATCGGCGAGGGCGCGATCGTCGGCGCGGGCGCCGTCGTCACCAAGAGCCTCGAGCCCTGGACGATCAACGTCGGCCAGCCGGCGCGGCCGGTGGGCGATCGCCCGAGCGCCGAGGTTCTCGCGCGCGAGGTGACGGTGCGCGCGCGCGACGGCGCCTAGGTTGGGCGCAGGTCGAGCACACGGCAGCCGACGTCGCGTTCCAGAAGTTTCGGGACGCCGGTGAGCAGCGTCGCATCTCGTGCGGCGGCTGTAGCGGCTGCGAAGCAGTCAGCGAGCGCGATGGGATGCCGCGCCTTGATGTGCGCCGCGGCGAGCACGCGCTCGGCAGTGACGTCGTCCAGCGCGGCGGCGGCACGCAGCCGACGCACGACGAGCGCGGCCTTGTCGGCTCCGTGACGACGTTCGACATGGTGGGCGACCTCGCCGACGGTGACCCAGCTCATCCAAGGACGTTCAGCGCCAAAGGCGTCCTGGACGATCGAGCCTGCGGCTCGTCGCCATCCAGCAGGCGAGGACTCGTCGCAATGACGACGGCTGGTGTCCTTGCCGCTCCCACCGTGATCGCCGCGTTCAGCGACGACGTAGAGCCCGTGTGGCGCAGCAGGTGGTATCCCGCTCAGCTACGCGCCGCAGACGCATCCGCCACGTACTCCGCTTCCTGCGACTCGGCCTACGCGTCATTCAAGTCCTTGCACTGGTCTCGTGCTCGGAGCGCCCTCTGCGCTCAGTCCCGACCAGGTTGGTGGACTGTCATTGGCCTTCGTGCTCTCGATCCTCGCAGCGCACGGACTGACACGCATGCAGGCGCTGACCCTCATTGCGTCTGGGTCAGCGTCGCTGGGGTGTCGGCGCGACAGCCCGCGCCGCCGTTGGTGGCGCTCACGCCGCCGGTGCCGGTGCCGGCGTGGGCGCCCAGCAGCAGGCCGACGTGGTACCCGGGCCCGGTCGCGTCGAAGGTGTAGGCGTTGCCCTGGCGCCCCATGGTCTCGTGGTCGTTGAAGGTCATGTCGACGAACGTGCCGTTGTGGCAGGGCAGCCGCGCCGGCCAGACGACGGTGCCCGTGTAGGGCGGCCCGACGCGCGGGATGCGGATCGTCAGCAGGCCGCACGACTCGCCCTGCCACTCCAGCGGGTTGCCGGTCTGGGCGGCGTAGGCCGACGCGCCGTGCGCGTGGGCGCGCGCCTGCGCGCGCAGCCGCTTGCTCAGGTGCAGCGTGATTGTCATGCGCTTGTACACCGACAACGGGCGGCCCTTGGGCGGCTTGACGGTGGTGATGACCACGACCTGGACCTTGCCGTTGTGCGGGAACGCGCGGGCGAGCCGGGCGGCGTTGAAGTGCAGCTTCATCGACACCTTGCCCTTGCGCACGTGGCGCTTGACGAGCTTGGCGCTGACGATCGCCACGACCTTGTGCTTGATGGCCGCGGTCGTCGCCGCGTCGTCGGTGCCGGCGTTGTTGCCGCCGACCGAGCAGATCGCGCTGCCGGTGAGGTTCTCCGTGATGCTGGCCTCGGTGGTGACCGTGGAGTCCGACACGGGGTTCGTGAAGCCGGTGTCGAGCGTCGGCGGGGCGAACGGGTCGATCGTCGGGACGTAGGCCGTCGTGCCAGGCGCGGCGTTGAGGAACTGCGTCGCGCCGGAGCTGGCCGCATGGGTCGCGTCGCCTGAGTACTGCGCGCTGATCGCCGGGAAGACGGCGTTGGGCGTCAGCAGCGTGCCGTGGCAGCTCGCCAGGCCGACGCCGTTCTGGACGGGGCTCAGCGTGCAGGTCTGGCCGAACAGGAAGTGGGTGCCGTTGGCGGCGGCGAAGGTGACCGTGCCGGTCGGGATCGTGCCGGCGCCGGTCGCGTCGGCGACGGTCGCGGTGCAGGTGTCGACCTGCGTCGTGACGTCGTAGTTGCAGACGACCTGGACCGACGTGGGCTTCAGCGCCGACGTGGTCGTGGTGGGCATCGTCGACGTGGGCGTCGTGGACGTGGTGGTGGTCGTCGTCGGGCCCGGCGGGCAGCCGCCGGTGCCGGGCGTCGTGCGGCGGTAGAACGCCGGCTGAGCGACGCGGCCGTAGCTGTCGTTGAACGTGCCCTCCATCAGGTTCGCGTTGCCGCTGATGTTGAGCGTGGCGTCCGACTTGTAGCCCTGGCTCAACGGCCAGTCGATGAACAGGCTGCAGTTGGTGATCTGGCCGATCTGGCTGTTGCCCGAGATCGAGACCTTGCCGGTGACGAAGTCCTCGTCGGTGATGTTGATCGTGCCCGGGTACTGCGGGCCGGTCTCGCACGAGGCGAGCGTGCCGCCGACGCAGACGCCGCCGGTCCAGGTGCCGCGCAGGTCGGGATATGGTCCGCCGGCGCTCGTCGCCGACGGCACGAGCGTCGCGTCCAGCACGCCCAGCGTGCCCGCGAGCACGGCCAGCAACAACGCGACACGCGTCCTGCGTGGTGCGAGGAACGCCCCCAGATGCGACACGAACGGCTCCTTCCAATCAGAAATGGCGGACGACGACCTACGTCCACGCCGAACCTACACCGATCCGGTGCATCGGGCCGCCGCCGTGCCTGGCCCGCCGCTCAGGCGAACAGCGTCTCGCCCGACGGCCACCCAGCTCCCACCTCCGGTGGGCATCGAGAACATTTGGTGACCCGATCTAGCCCCGTCCTCGGGTGGGCTGCGGTTCCGTAGGTGGAGTCCGGCCGCACCTGGTGGCTGATGACGCACCGAAGCGGCGCGTGGGCGCTCAAATTTGACCGACCGCGCCCAAACCAAAAGGCGCCCATTTCCAGGGCCTTCCCCCCATGGCGAGTCCCGGACTCGAACCGGGGACACCACGATTTTCAGTCGTGTGCTCTACCAACTGAGCTAACTCGCCGTGGTGCGGAAGCGTAGCGTGGGGAGTAGGGTCGCCGCCGTGTCGCGGCGGTGGATGGTGGTCGTTGGGTTGCTCGTCGTCGCGCTTGCGGCCGGCGCGTATCTGCTTGCCGGCGGTGGAGGCGAGCCGAAGCAGAAGGCGGCGGTGGATGATCCGCTCGCCGAGGCGTTGGCGTTCGCGCCCGCCGCTTCCCCGGTCGTCGTGCAGTTCGATGTCCAAAGAGGCTCCCAGCAAGGCAATGCGCTGCGAGAGCTGGCCCGGACGTTCCCTGCCGCGCGCTTTGCCGCGGACGGTGTGCGCCAGGCGGTCAGAGGTCTGGGGCTCGACGCCGATGCCGACCTTCCGTCGATCCTCGGCGGACCCGTCATCGTGGCCGGGCCGGCCTCGGCGGCGCGTGGCCTCTCCGCCTCGATCGCCTCGCTCCAACTCGACCTGCCCGCGATCGTCAAAGCCGGCGCGACCGCTGCCGTGATCGGACGCTCGAAAGACGACGTCACCGCCGTGCTCGACCGCGCGACCTCCGACGGCCGCCTCCGCAAGCTCCCCACCATCTCCACCAACATCCAGCAGTACGCTCTCCCCGACGACACCGCCCGCCTCGGCGTCCGCGACGGCGCCCTCGTCCTCGCCCGCGACACGCAGACCATCCAGCGCGCCTTCGCCCTGCACGACAACAAGGGCGGGCTCACACGCGCGACCTTCGATGAGCGCCTCGGCCCGCTCGCTCACGTGCCCGCGCTGATCCGCGCCACCGCCCTACCCCGCGCGCTGATCTCCGCCAAGGCCCAGGCTGTTCCGTGGGTCGATGCGCTGCGCAGCGGCTCACTCGCCGTTGCGATCGAGAAGCCGGGCATACGCCTACGACTTCATCTAGCGACCGACCCCACGAAGCTCCAGCCCACCGACCTCCCGATCGCCCCCGGTGCGCAACCACCCCAACCGGCTCCGGGCACCCGACCGATCAACGTCGCGATCCGCAACGTCGCCCAGACGATTCACGTCCTCGACGCCACCAAAGACGGCCTCGACCTCTCGTTCCTCAAGCCCATCCAAGGCGCCCTCGCCACGCTGGACTCGCTCAAGGGCCCGCTGAAGACCTTCGGTCGCATCGACACCGACGCGCTGATCGACCAGCTCACCGGCACGACGACGATCACGCCGGAGGCCAAGGACACGCTGGCGCTTCGTGCCGAGCTCACCGACGGCGGCTCGCTGCGCACGGCGCTCAACCGCCTCGCCGCGATCCCCGACATCGCGCTGGACCTCGCCGGCGTCAACCTCAACGTCGACCGCGATGGCGACACCTACACCATCACAAGAGACGGCAAGCCGCTCGCCAAGGCCGCCGTCCTCGGCGACACGCTGGTCGTCACCAACGACCTGCACATCAGCCTCCGCGGCATCGCCGAGCGGAAGCCCCAGGCGGCACCCAGCCGCGGTGCGCTCGCCTTCCACGTCGCCGGCGCGGCCTTGCAGGACCAGCTTGTCACCCGCCTCGGACTCCCCGACCTCGCCCGCCTCGTCATCGGCGGCTTCGGCGACGTCGACGGCACGGCCCGCGCCGAGCTGGGTGGCGTCGACCTCGACGCCACCCTCGCGCTCAACGACTGACTACTGCCCGAAGGCCATCACCTGATGGATGCCCGACGGCTTGTTGGTGTACTGCATGGTCGTCAACGGCAGCGGCGAGAACGTGATGACGGCAGCCTTCTCCGTCCACTTCGAGACATCGCTGCCCTGCTTGTTCGTGATCGACTTGGCCGCGCCGTCGATCGCCGACCACAGCTCCCTGGAGCACCGCGACACGCTGCCGTCGCCGCAGTACCGGAGCCCGTACTTCCCACGGACCTTCTGCCCCAACTCGGTGCGCAGGTCCTTCCACATGTACTGGTGCCAGCCGGCGTATTGACCGCCCGGCGGCGCCTCGAAGCGGCTGATGCGACCCGCCAGCTGCTTGCAGAGGCCGCCGCCCAGCCGATCGCACAGCCCGGCGTTGGTGATCGCCTGCCATGCCGTGTCCAACACCACCGCGCCCGGGTCGTCGATGTTGCCATCACCGTTCGCATCGACGCGTGAGCCGCCCGCGTCGAACCACCGCTGCAGCGCAAGCACCGCAGCCGTCGCCCCCGCCGTCGGCGACTTGCCACGCGCGAGCATCGCCTTCAACGTCGGCCACAGCTGCGTGATCCGCACGTCCTCGGTCGCCGCTGCGTTGGCCGACGCAAGGACATTCGCCAGCGTCGCCTTGGGATACCGGGCCAGCTCGCCCTTGAGCATGTCCACGCGCTGGATGCCGCCCTCGCTGCCGAAGCGATCGTCACCGGCCGGGAAGTTCGCGGCCGGCTTGTTGTTCCAGTTGACGATGTAGCCGCTCGACGGGTTGATCATCTGCGGGTGCTTGGACGCCGGCAGCTCGCCCTTCCACTCGTACTTGCCGCTGCCGTCGACCGGCAGGTCGCCGTTGACGCCCTTGGGCCGGACCGGAAGAGCGCCCGAGGTGTAGAACGCCGACTCGGTCGCACTCGCGTAGAACGAGTTGAACGTCTGCGGCGTCTTCTCGGCGGCATGCACGAAATCCCGCGCGCTGTGCACGCGGCCGAACGTCATCTGCTGGTTGAACAGCTGGTCGACGGTCTCGCGCCCGTAGGAGGAGCGCTTCTGCGACAGGGCGACCTGCTTGCCGGTCTTCGCATCCTTGGCGTAGCCGATGACCGGGCCGTGGACGGTGCGGTAGAAGACGGCCGTCGTCTTGGCCCCGTTGCCAGGCTTGGTGATCGTGCCCGCCTGCACCTTCTCCATCTTCAGGCACTTGCCCTTGTAGGAGTACTTGGTCTTCGAACCGCCGCAGAGCTTCTCGGCGTAGGTGTCGATGATGTCGGCGCCGGCCGAGGTCAGCGACCACGCGTAGTCGGCGCCGTGGCCGATGAGCATGTAGCCCGGGAACGGCGCGGACGTCACGCCCTCGACGTTGATCGAGGGGCTCGAGAGCTGCATCTCCATCGTCAACCCGGGGTAGTTGAAGCCGATCTGCGGGCCGCCGACGAACAGCGGCTTGCCGGTTGCCGACTTCGCGCCCGACACGATGAGGATGTTGCTGGCCAGCTGACGCTTGCCCACCGAGGCGGCGCTCGCCTTCGCGGCCTTCGCGCCCGGCAGCTTGATGAACGAGTTCTTGAACGTCCCCGACTTCAACCGCACCAGCCCGGACGGCTTGCTGACGCTCACGCTGCCCTGCCCCGGGAAGGATTTCGACGTCGTGACGCTCGCCTCGACATCGTTGCGAGCGCGTAGATCGGAGAACGCCTTGTCGCCCGTCTTGGCGCCGAGCTTTGAGCGCAGCCCATCGAGGAAGAGCGCGTTGTCGACCTCTTGACCTCCGCCTTCCCCGAGGAACTGCGACTTGATCGCATTCAAGGCATAGATGTCGGTCCGCGTGAACGGCGGCAACGTCGGCTGGCTGACCCGCATGCGCGCGTTGATGCCCGCGAGGTAGGTGTCGATGTCGTTGAGCAGCTGCTTGCCCTGCGCGCCCTGCGCTGAGATCGCCTTGGTCTGCAGCGCCGTGGCCTGCTCCACGACCTTCTTGGAAGGCGTGTAGTTGTACAACCCGAGCACGAGGTTGATCGCCGGGACGCCCGGCATGTCGATCAGTCCCGCGACGCCGTTGTAGCGCGCCTGGTTCAACAACAAGGACTGGTCGGTCGCCACCGCAAAGCCCGCGCCGAAGATCGCGCCCGCGTCGGTGTCGCTGTAGATATGCGGGATGCCGTAGTTGTCGCGCTTGATCCGCGCGCTCACCGCACCGGCGGACGGCGACGTGCCGGCGACGGTCTCGCTCGTCACGAACGACGGGTCGTTCTCCGGCAGCAGCGCGGCGGACTTGTAGTAGCCGCTGCCGTCCGTGCTCGGCTTGAGCACGTCGTCGGTCACGTTGCGAAACAGCGGCGTGATCCGGTCATACATCTTGGCCTGGGTGTCGGCCGGCAGGATGCCGGGCGCGGACGCCCACGGGACGCCGGGCGCCTCGTTGCCGTGGGGGACGATGTTCAACGTCGTGTCGGCCGACGCCGTCGCGACGGGAATGGCGGCAGCGAGCGCGAGCGTCGCTGCCAAAATGGCGCGCGTGGGGTGCACCGTTGGACCCTCCTCCTGGAAGTCGCGCGCCCGCAATGGGACGTTGCCGGCGCGTGGGACGAGGGATGACAGTACTTGACCAATCGTCACCCGGCAGCACCTTCGCCACCGTGGCGAAACCGCCGCGCGCGGACCTGCCTACTTGTCCCAGGCCAGCAACTGTGCGAGCGGGTCGACCGGGGCGCTGGTCTTGTCACGGCGCCAGCCGTTGATCCAGATCTCGAAGTGCAGGTGGGGGCCTGTCGCGTCGCCGGTCTGGCCGACGCGGCAGAGCTGCTGGCCCGCGGCGACGGCTTGGCCGACGGTGACCGCGAACGTGTCCTTCTGGCAGTGGGCGAAGAAGAACGAGCGGCCATCGGCGGCGTCCATCGCCAGGTAGAAGCCGGCGGCTGACGCCTGGTAGTCGCGGGCGATGATGGTGCCGGCCAGCGGTGCGACGACGGGCGTGCCCTCGGCGGCGAGGACATCCTGGCCCTCGTGCTCGTGGCCGGTGCGGCCGGCGCCGAAGCGCGCGTCGGCACCGCCGAACGTATGCGCGCCGACAACCGGGAAGACGCCGTCGTTGGTGATGCCGGGGTCCGGCACCGGGACGGCCGGGGGCGCGACGACCGGCGGGGAAACTAACGGCGCGGGCTTGGCCTTCACGGTCAGCGGCGCCTTGCCCGACGCCGACGCGCGGCGCAGCAACTGGCCGCCGGCCGGGCCCGCGGCGTGGAGCGAGACGACGTAGCGGCCGGGCTGCAACACGGTCCCGATCGGCCACGCCGGATGCAGCAGCAAGCCGGTGCGGATCCGCCCGAGGTCGACGCGCACGACGGAGCCCGACCCGCGCAACGGCCGGAAGACGACGCGCGCCGTCACCGCCCGCACACCGCGCTGGTTCACACGAATCGCCAGCCGCGGAGCCACACCCTCGGTGATCGTGTGGCGCCCGATGCGAAACACCGCCGCGATCGGATGCGCAGCGCTTGGCCGCCCATTGGGCTGGCCGAACTCGGCCCCGCCGGGGCGGGGATAGGTCGGCGCGGAGGCCGCGCCGACCGACGGGGAGGTGGCGCCGGAGGCCGCTGCGGGCAGCGCGGCGCCAAGGGCCAGAAGGCCGGGGAGGAGGAGAGGGAGGCTGCGCCTGAGGGACCCGCGCACACACCAAAGGTCGGATCGCTGCCGCCGCAATCCCGCGCTGCAAGCCGCCTTGCGCAGCTTCGGGGAGCTTCGTTGCAGCTTTCCTAGCGATCCAGCATGCGCTGCAACATCTCAGCCGCGCCGTCCTTGGCCAGCGGCTCATTCAAATTCCCGCACTTGGGCGACTGTACGCACGACGGACAGCCCGACTTGCACTTGCACTCGCTGATCAACCGGTAGGCGTCGGCGACCAGACGCTCGAAGCCCAAGAAGCCCTGCTGGGTGATCCCCACGCCGCCCGGGTGACCGTCGTAGATGAAGATCGTTGGGCCACCGGTCTGCGGGTGCAAGTTGGTGGACAAGCCGCCGATGTCCCAGCGGTCGCACATGGCCAGCAGCGGCAGCACCGCGATCTGGGAGTGCTCCACCGCATGCAGCGTCCCCAGCAGCAACTCCAACGGGAAGTCCCGCTCGAGCAGCGACGGATCCAGCTCATACCAGAGCGCCTGCGTCCTGAAGGTGGTCTCCGGCATGTCCAGCGCGCAGAGGTCGAGGACCTCGTGGTCGGGCAACCGCTTGCGCTGGTAGGCCATCACGGTCTCTGTAACGCTGACCATTCCGAACGACAGCACAGCGCCCATCGTCTCGCGACGATCGAGCAAGCGCTCGATGTGCGTGTCGGTCTCCTTCTTGGGCTGCGTGTACCAGTTGCCCGTGAAGGGCTCGACGAGCGCGCGGCGGCCGTGCAAATCCAATTCGCTGACCGAGTACGAACGCCCCATGTGCAAGTAAACAGCACCGTCGTGCACCGTCGAGAACGCGCGCGCCGCGTCGACCGAGCCGAGGATCTCGCCCTGAGAGACGTCGACGACCGCGAAGGAGTCCGGCGAGCCCGAGCGCAGCGACACGCGCGCCGCCGGGTAGTCCTCGGGGCGGCGCAACGTGAAGCGGCCGCCGCGCTCGACGAGCGACCCACCCGCGACGAGGTGCTCGCAGTGCGCGCGCACGCGCGGGCCCAACACGTCGGCGTCGACCTCCGGATCGATCGGCCCCTCGTGCGCCGCGCAAAGCAAGTGCGGATCGTGGATCTGCTCGTTCTCGTAGTTGACGATCGCGCTCTCCACCGGCCGGTCGAGGAACTCGTCGGGGTGGCGGCAGAAGAACTGGTCCAACGCGTCCTCGCCGGCGACGTAGACCGCCAGCCCGCGACCGCGGCGCCCCGCGCGTCCCCACATCTGCCGAAGCGACGCCACCGTCCCCGGGAACGTCACGACGACGGCGGCGTCCAAGGCCCCGATGTCGATCCCCAGCTCCAGCGCATCGGTGGTGACGACCGCCAAGAGATCACCCGACACCAGCCGCCCCTCCAGCTCACGCCGCTGCTGCGGCGTGTAGCCCGCGCGATACGGCGCGACCCGATCGCGCAACGCCGGATGGGCATCGGCCAACTGATCGGCGATCAGCTTGGCCACCAACTCGACACCCTTGCGCGACTTCACGAAGCAGATCGTCCGCGCACCCTTGACCACCAACTCGGTCACGACATCCGCCGCCTCGCCCAGCGCGCTGCGCCGCGTCTGCAGCGCCTCGTCGGTCACCGGCGGGTTCCACATGGCGATCTGCCGCGCGGCGCCCGGCGAGCCGTCGCGCTCCACGTGGGCGAAGCCATCCAGGCCGGTCAACCCCTCGGCGAGCTCAACCGGGTTGGCGATCGTCGCACTCGCCAGCAAGAAGCGCGGGTCTGTCCCATACGCCGCAGCGATCCGCCGCAGCCGCCGCAGGACATTGCCAACATGCGACCCGAAGACTCCGCGGTAGACATGCGCCTCGTCAACCACAACAACCGCGAGGTTGGCGAAGAAGTCGCCCCACGCCGCATGGTTGGGGAGGATCCCCATGTGCAACATGTCCGGGTTGGTCAGGATCAGGTTGGAGCGCTTGCGGATCGCCGTGCGCTCCTCCCGCTTGGTGTCGCCGTCGTAGATCGACGGCCGCACATGGCGGCCGAGCCGGAACGCCGCGATCGCGCGCGCCTGGTCCTGGGCCAGCGCCTTGGTCGGGTACAGGTACAGCGCGCGCGCCTTCGCATCGCTGCACAAGACATCGAGCGTCGTCAGGTTGAAGCACAACGACTTGCCCGAGGCGGTCCCCGTCGTGACGACAAACGGGCCGACCGCCGCCGCATCCCACGCTTCGGCCTGATGGGCGTACAACTCCGAGATCCCCGCCGCGCGCAACCCCTTCGCCAGCGTCGGATGCAGGTCGTCGGGCAGCGGCTCCAGCACCGGCTCGCGCGCGCCTTCGAAGGCCTGGCGCACCAGCCGCGCGTCCTCGCGCCCCTCGTCTAAGAGCGCGGCCCAGGGCTCGTCGGTGCGGGTGGTCGCCACGCGCGACGGGCCGGGGAAAGGCGCCTACGCGCCGGTCGGCAGCTTGGCGACGCGCAGCCAGAACTCGCGGAAGGCGCGCACGGTATCGAGGTAATGCTCGAACGCCGTCGGCTTGGTCACGAAGCTCGAGGCGTGCAAGTCATAGGCCTTCTCGACGTCCGTCCTCGTGCCTGATGTCGTGAAGACGACGACGGGCAGGCGGCGCAGCCGCGGGTCGACGTCCTCGCGCAGCGCACGCAGCACTTCGAAGCCGCCCATGCGCGGGAGGTTGAGGTCCAAGACGACGAGGTCGGGGCGCGCCGCCTTCTGGAACGCACCCTCGCGGCGCAGGAACGCAAGCGCGTCCTCGCCGTGGCGCACGACGTCCAGCGCGACCGTCGGCTCGCTCTCGGCCAGCGCCTCGCGCAGGAGCTCGACGTCGGACTCGCTGTCTTCCACCACCAGCAGTCGGTGGGGGTGGTGGGGCCCCTGAATCTGCGTCATGCCTCGCGTACCCCCTGCAGCGTGACGATGAAGGTGGAGCCCTCGCCCGGGGTCGATTCGACCCGCACGCTCCCGCCGTTGGACTCGACGATCTTCTTGACGATGGCTAGACCCATGCCGGTGCCAGGGTACTCCTCGGCGGTGTGGAGTCGCTGGAAGAGTCCGAACACGCGCTCGTGGAATCGCGGCTCGATTCCGATGCCGTTGTCGCTGATCGCGATCTCCCAGCGGCCGTTGTCCTGCTGCGCGTGCGCCCGGACGATCGGCGCTGCTTCGCCGCGGTACTTGAGCCCGTTGCCGATCAGGTTCTGCAACATGGAGGTCATCTCGCGCGGACGTGCTTGAACGGTCGGCAGCTCACCGCGCTCCACGGTCGCGCCGGTGTCGGCGATCGCGTGCTGGAGGTTGGCGACCGCCAGGTCCCAGGCGTCGTCGAGCGCGATCGTCGCTCCGTCGTCCTCGCTCGCGCGGCCGGTGCGCGAGTACTCCAACAGGTCGGTGATCAGCTGCGACATGCGCCCGGCACCGTCGCTGACGAAGCCCAGCCAGGAGCGCTCGCGGTCGTCGAGCTTCTCCTGCAGGCGGCTCTCCAGCAGCCCGACGTAGGAGGTGATCGTCCGCAGCGGCTCCTGCAGATCGTGCGAGGCGAGGTAGGCGAAGTGCTCGAGCTCCTCGTTGGAGGCGCGCAACTGGGTCTCGCGCTCGCGCAGCTCGACGGTCATCGCCTCGGCGAGGCGCACGGCGCGGCGGCGCGCCGTGCCCAGCGTGCGCAGCAGCGCAGCGGCCAGGAGGCTGACCAGGATCCCGGCGACCGCGATGCCCCACGGCACCGCGCGCTCACCGGTCGTCAGCGCTGGCCCCGCGCGCGTGTAGGCAACGGCCCAGCGACGGCCGGCGACCTCGAGCGTCTCGACGCGGGTGTGGCCGGGGTCGCGGTCGCGCGTCGCACGGCCGGGGCGCAGATCGAACGGGACGGCGCGGGGCGTGATGCCCGTGCTGGCCGGGACAGTGGCCGCCGGGCCGAGGTCGTAGACCTCCAGGTCGGCCACCGAGGCGTTGTTGCCGAGGATCCCGCGCAGCAGGTTGTCGAGCCGGAAGGCCGCGTAGACGACGCCGGTCCATTGGCGTGGCGCGCCGGTCAGCGACGGCGGTCCGCCGTAGACCGGGACCATCAGGTCGATGCCCAGCGAGGAGCCGGGCATGCGCGCGAACGCGATCGGCGCGGTCGCGGCCGGCTGACCCGTGCGGCGCGCGAGCAGCGCGGCGCGCCGGCGGTTGGGCTCGGAGAGGAAGTTGAGGCCGAAGGTGCGGTTGTCGGTCGGCGGCGGCTCGAGGTGGTCGCTGACCAGCGCCTCCTGGGCATCGGCCGTCAGCGCCGGATAGGGCGTGAAGCGGGCGCGGACGAGGCCACTGGCGGCGATCGCCTCGCGGGTGCGCTTCGTGTACGCCGCCAGGCCGGCGCGCGGGACGTAGGTCGCCGAACCGATCGTCTGCACGCCCGGGAACCGCTGCTGGACGTCCTGATCGGCGAAGTAGTCGTGGAACTCCTGGTAGGTGACGCTGTGGCTGGCGTTGAAGAGCCCGGCCGCGCCGCGAAGGATCTGGGCGTAGTCGTCCATCCGGCGGTCGATCGCCGACACCGTCGCCTGCGTGTCGTCGGTCAGCTGATCGCGCTCGCGGTCGTGCAGCCGCGCGGCCGCCGCGTAGGTCGCGACCCCGGTCATGACCAACAACGTGGCCAACAGCAGTGCGGGCGCCATCCGGACGAGGACGCTGCGCCGCTCCATCCCGTCAGTGCCCATGCGCCTCCGGTGGCAGAGATGCCGGTCCCGCCGGCCGCCCCGACCGGCCGGTTTCGCTGCCGCGCAGGCGGGCGCGCAGCCGCTGCCAGAAGCTCGTCTTGCCGCGGCGCGGGCGCCAGCGGGCGGGCGGCGGAACGGTCGTGCGGACGAGCGCGACCCAGTCGTCGAGCGGCAGCTCGCCGGAGATCAGCCGTGCCAGACCGGTGGTGACCGGCGCATCGAGGCCCGCGCCCTGCAGCGCCTGGGCGAGCAGCGGCACGCCCTCCATCGCCTCGACCGCCTGGCCGATGCGCTCCGGGATCTCTGCGGCCGGGATGCCGTCGGCCAGCAGCTCGCCGGCGCGGCGGTTGCGCGACTGCGGCGCGAGCGCGGTGGCGACGAGATCGCCGGTGCCGGCCAGTCCGATCAGCGACTCCGGCCGTGCGCCGAGGCCCTCGGCGTAGCGCCAGACCTCGGCGAAGATGTGGCCCGCGGCCGCACCCGCGGCGTTCAACCCCTGGCGCTCGGTCGCGCCGGCGGCCAGCGCGGCCGCGTTCTTGGCCGCGCCCGCGAGCTCGACGCCGACCGGGTCGTTGGAGGCCTCGCAGACGACGCCGGCCTTCTGGAAGAACGACGCGAGCGCGAGGGCGAGCGCCTCGTCGGAGGAGGCCGCGACGAGGCCGGCGCCCTCGTGGACCATCTCGCTCGCATGGGCCGGCCCGCCGACGCAGGCGACGCGATGGGCGCCGAAGTCGGCGGCCAGCAGCACCGTCGGCGGGGTGCCGGCGGGCGGGACGAGGCCCTTGGCCAGCGACACGATCGCCGCGCGCTTGGGCAGCCCTGCGGCAGGCAATCCGGCGATCACCGTGTCGAGCCCGCGCGACGGGACGGCGAGCAGGACGTAGTCCGCACGCGCCAAGCCTGCGCCGACGGCTTCGATCTTCAACGACGGCGGCAGCTTCACGCCCGGCAGGTAGACCTGGTTCTCGCGGTCGGCGTTGAGGCGCTCGGCCTGGACCGCGGTGCGTGCCTGGAGCGTCGTCCGGACCCCGCCGCGCGCCAGCAGCACCGCGATCGCCGTGCCAAACGAGCCCGCGCCGACCACGACGGCGCGCCGAGCGCCAGGTGTGGGCAGCGAGAGAGACGGCCGCGGGCGGTCGGGCACGCCGCGAGCCTAGATGGTTGATCGGCGAGGTGGCGCACCGGCTCCGCGCACCTCAATGCCCGTCCTGTCCGGCCGATGACCATGAACATGGAGCGCGCCGCGCCAGGGCTTGAGCGTGCCCGCCGCTGCCGCTGGGCAGACGTCGGTCGCTCGGCCCATCCGCAAGCTGCAGTCGCGGGCCGTGAGGCCGCGCGTGCCGCGCTGGCCGGCCACGACGATGCGCGCTTCCTGCTCGTCTTCGCCTCCGGCGCCTACGACCTGCCGGCCCTGGCTGCCGCAGTCGCCGAGGTCGCGGGCGACATCCCCGTCGCCGGCTGCTCCTCGGCCGGCGAGATCGACCGCTCCGGCGCAGGAACCGAGAGCGTCGTCGTCCTCGCGCTCGGCGGCGAGGGCTTCAGCTTCTCGACGGCCGCGGTCTCGGCCTCGGCCGACCCGCGAGACGCCAGCGCGCGCGCTGCCGCCTGCATCGGCGACGTCGCCGACCGCGAGCATCGCGTCCTGCTGCTGCTCACCGACGGCACGTCGGCCCGTCAGCCGCAGATCGTCCGCGGCGCCTATTCGGTCGCCGGCGCGGGCGTCCCGCTTGTCGGCGGCATGGGCGGCCTGCCGCACCATGGCGAGCCGCCGTCGCTGATCTTCGGCGGCGAGATCCTGCGCGACGCCGTCATCGGCGTCGCGATCGGCTCCGACGCACCGCTGGGCGTCGGCGTCCGCCACGGCTGGCGTCCCGTCGGCGAGCCGATGCTCGTCACCAGCGCCGCGCCCGGTCGCGTGCTGGAGCTCGACGGCCGTCCGGCGGCCGAGGTCTATCGCGAGCGGCTCGGCGGCAAGCAGCCCGTGGAGGTCACGCTCGCCCATCCGTTCGGCATGCGCCGCCGCGTCGGCGAGGCCCACGTCCGCTGGGTCGGAGACGACGACGCGCCGGACGGCTCGCTGAGCTCGTCGGTGCCCGCCGGCGCGCTGGTCTGGCTGATGGAGAGCGACGTCGACGGCGTCCAGGCGGCCACCGACGCCGCCTGCCGCGAGGCGCTGGACGGCCTCGACGGCGAATCCGCCCTCGCGCTCCTGGTCCTGGACTGCAACGCCCGCCTGCTCTTCCTCGGCGACGGCGTGACCGATGAGGTCGACCGGATCGTCGAGCACGCCGACGGCGCCGCGGTCGCCGGTCTCTACACCTACGGTGAGATCGCGCGCACACGCGGCTCGGCCGGCTTCCACCAACAGACGCTCGTCGTGCTGGCCATCGGATGAACGACGCCGCCGCCAGCTGGGCGCCTCAGCAACTCGCCGAGTTCCTCGGCGCGGTCTCGGGGTGCCACGACGAGCTCCACGCTGCGCGTGAGGGCGTCGAGCGCGCGGCCGAGAGCGTCGAGGCCGAATGCGCTGCGCTGGTCCGCGGGGACGCGGTGCTGGCCTCGGTCGGCTGGTTGCGCTTCGACGTGCCCGAGCGTCAGCTTGCGGCGGTCGCCGCGGCGCGCGAGGGCCTTCTCGACGTGCCGGGCACCGGCCCGTGTCCTGCGGTTGCCTTGCCACTGGAGGGCTCTGACGCGCTCCTGGTCATCGCCCGTGCGGGCGCGCCATTCACGCCCGAGGAGACCACGTTGCTGCGCGGCATGGTCCGCGGCTTGGCGCTGGCGATGCGCCTGCTGGAGACCATCGACGCCGAGCGTGGCCTGCGCGCGCGGGCTAATCTGGCCGCTGCT
The DNA here is from genome assembly GCF_035996765.1 of Baekduia sp. Lineage (NCBI taxonomy): Bacteria > Bacillati > Actinomycetota > Thermoleophilia > Solirubrobacterales > Baekduiaceae > Baekduia > Baekduia sp. The sequence continues at coordinate 52,515 of NZ_DASYJG010000092.1, read as the reverse complement.
GAGAACGTGCGGTTGTTGGAGACGCTGCGCAAGCGCCAGCGGGTGTTGGAAGCGATGGCCCGGATCCAGCGCGCGATCTCCCGGCGCGAGCCGTTGGAGGGCGTCCTGGACACGATCGTCGCCGCTGCCGGCGAGCTGCTCGGCGACGATGCCCCTGCGCTTGTGCTCGTCGATCCCGACGATCCGGGTTGGCTGGTCTTCGCCGCCCAGCGCGGCTACGACGCGGTCCTGGCCGAAGACGATGGCAGCCGCCACCGCGTCGGCACGGGTGTGACGGGCCGCGCGGTCGCCGAGGCGCGGCTGATCGTCGTCGAGGACTACCCGTCGATGCCCGATGCGCGGGCGCCGTGGCTGCGCCACGGCCTGCAGGCCGCGATGGCCGCGCCGGTCCACGAGGACGGCCGCGTGATCGGCAGCCTGCTGCTCTCCTCGGTGCGGCCCGGTCGCGTCTTCTCCCGTGCCGAGCAGGACATGTTGTCGTCCTTTGCCGAGCACGCGTCGCTGGCGCTGACCGACGCACGGCGCGTCGACACGATGCTCCACCAGGCGCTGCACGACGCGCTAACCGGGCTGCCGAACCGCGCGCTCTTCACCGACCGCATCCAGCACGCGTTGGTCCAGGCCCGCCGCCGCGGGACGACGTGCGGCGTGATCTTCCTCGACCTCGATCGCTTCAAGACCGTCAACGACTCGCTCGGCCACGGTGCGGGCGACGAGTTGCTGGTCGCCGTCGCGCGCCGTCTGGCCGGGTCGCTGCGCAGCGCCGACACGGCCGCGCGCCTGGGCGGCGACGAGTTCGCGGTGTTGTTGGAGGACTTGGGTGGTGTGCCCGAGGCCGTGCTCGTGGCCGAGCGGATCACCGCTGCGCTCAGCACGCCGATCGTCATCTCGGGCCGCGAGGTCTACGTCAAGGTGTCGCTCGGCATCGCCGTCGGCGGCCACGAGGCGTCTGAGCTCCTGCGCCAGGCCGACGTTGCTATGTACCGCGCCAAGCGCGACGGCAAGGGCCGGTTTCGCGTCTTCGAGGACAGCATGCAGGCCGAGGTCGTCGAGCGGCTCGAGCTCGAGGGCGAGCTGCTGCGCGCGATCGAGCGCGATGAGGTCGAAGTGCATTACCAACCGGTTATCGCGCTGGACGGCCAGACGCTCGCCGGCTTCGAGGCGCTGGCGCGCTGGACGCACCCCACGCGCGGGCTCGTCCCGCCGCCGCAGTTCATCCCACTGGCCGAGGAGAACGGCTCGATCATCGAGCTCGGTCGCCAGATCCTGCGGACCGCGTGCCGGCAGGCCGCACAGTGGCTGCAGGAGTTCCCGACGGCCGAGCCGCGGATCATGTCCGTGAACCTCTCGGGCCGCCAGCTCGAGGACCCCAACATCGTCGCCGACGTCGCCGCGGCGCTGGCCGACAGTGGCCTGCCCGCCTCTGCGTTGGTGTTAGAGATCACCGAGACGGTGTTGATGCACGACACCGAGGCGACGATCTCGCGGTTGACCGCCTTGAAGGCGCTCGGCGTGCGGCTTGCGGTCGACGACTTCGGCACCGGCTACTCGTCGCTGCGCTACCTGCGGCGGTTCCCGATCGACATCCTTAAGATGGCCAAGCCGTTTGTTGATGGTCTTGATACCGGCGATGACGAGGGCCGTGCGCTGGCGCGGGCGATTGTGGATTTGGCGTCGTCCTTGAAGCTCGCGTGCATCGCTGAGGGCATCGAGGCCGGCGCGCAAGCCGATGTCCTGCATGACCTCGGCTGTGGCATGGGCCAGGGCTTCCACTTCGCACGGCCAATGGCCTCGGACGCGATGACGGCGCTGATCGCCGAGCCGCCTGGCGCGGGCCGGGCGTTCGCGATGCCGTCGACGCCGATTTAGGGGCGGGCGGTCGCGGTTGGGCTGTTGTCCGCGGCGTTGGTGGCGTTCAGCGCGCGGCGTGGCTCGTGGTGCGCTGCGGGGTCTGTCGTCACCGAGGAGAGCGAGCGGGGTCGGCGCCTCGGAGCGTGGCTCGTCGTCCGCGGGCGCCTCGGCGGGTGGGCCTGTTTGCGGCCGGTATGCGTCGGTCAACGGGCCCACCTCGTTGCGTTGACGCCGACATGGGACCCGTGGGCCTGTTCAGCGAGAGCACATCGCGTCAAACAGGCCCACCCCGGCGGCGGTACTCGACGACACGTAACCCGCGATATGCGCGGGTTACGTGTCGTTGACCGCGTGCCCCGAGATGCGGGGCGTCTGGACCCCAATAATTGGGGTTTAGCCGACCCGGGACGCGGCCCGCCTCGCCTGCCCGAGCGCCGCGGACGACGAGCCAACGCTTTGAGCCAAACTCCCCGCTCGCCCTCCTCGGTGACGACAGACCACGTCGCGCGCCACCGACCAGCGCCGCGAACTGAGCGCCCCGGCGCCCGCCCGTCCCTACGCCTCGTGGGCGTCGAGCATGAGGCCGAGGCGCTCGCCCGCGTCGGCCAGCGCTGCTGGCGTGCCCGCCTCTTGGATGACCTGAAGATCGAGGATCCGCGCGCTGAAGCGGTCGATGGCATTGGTGCCGACGATCGCGTGGCAGGGCACGCCGGCCTGGCGGGCGCGAGTGGCGATCTCGCCGGCGATCTTGCCCTCCAACGTCGTGGGGTCGAGCCGACCTTCGCCGACGATGACTGCGCGTGCGGCGCGCATGCGCGTGTCGAAGTCCAAGGCCTTCAGGATGAACGCTGCGCCCGGCTCGAGCTTGGCGCCGTAGCGCGCCCACAACCCGCCGGCCAGGCCGCCCGCCGCGCCGGTCATCGGCACGCCGCGCGGGTCCTTGGGCAGAAGCGCCCCCTGTTGTTGGAGGCGTCGCTCGAGCAGCTTGATGGTCTTGGCGTCGGCGCCCTTCTGTGGGCCGAAGCGGGCGGGCGCGAGCTCGAAGGGCGTGCGCACGTCAGCCAGGACGACGAGCGCCGTGCCCTGCAGGCCGCCGGCCTCCTCGATGGCGTTGATCGCGCCCGCGCCGCCGTCGGTCGTCGCGCTGCCGCCGGCGGCCACGAGGACGACGGCCGCGCCCGCGGCCGCCGCGGCGACGATCAGCTCGCCGGTGCCGCGCGACGAGGCGGCGAAGGCGTCGCGCTCGCCCTCGTCGACTCGCTGCAGCCCGGACGCCTCCGCGACCTCCACGATCGCCGTCCCGCCGTCCTCGATCAGCGCGAAGCCCGCCGCGGCGATCGGCCGCCCGAGCGGGTCGGTCGCCGGCGCGCCCGCGGTCTCGCCGCCCAGCGCGGTGAGCAACACCTCCAGCGTTCCCTCGCCGCCGTCGGCGACGGGGCAGAGGTCGGGCGGGGTCAGGCCGGCGCGCTCGAGGCCCGCGCCGATGCAGGAGGCCACGCGCGCGGCGCGTAGTGTCCCCTTGAACGAGTCGGGCGCGACGAGTACGGGAGGGTGAGGGGACGGCATGGCGGGCAAGGGCGACGCACGCATCTACGAGCTGGACGGGATCGAGGTCAAGTTGTCGAGCCCCGACAAGATCTACTTCCCCAAGGCCGGCGTGACCAAGGGGATGCTGGCCGACTTCTACGTCGGCGCCGCCGAGGCGGTGCTCAACCACCTGCGGGAGCGTCCCACGGTGCTCAAGCGCTACGCCGGCGGCATCGAGGCCGAGCCGTTCTACCAGAAGCGCGTCCCGGCCAAGCGGCCGGAGTGGCTGGAGACGGTCGTGCTGAAGTTCCCATCCGGCCGCGAGGCCGAGGAGCTCGTGCCCGTCAACGCGGCGACGCTGGTCTGGGGTGTGTCGCTGGGCAACGTCGACTGGAACCCCCACCCGGTGCGCCGCAGCGACCTCGACCACCCTGACGAGCTGCGCGTCGATCTCGACCCGATGCCCGAGACGCCGTGGGACCGCGTGCGGCGCGTGGCGCTGATCTGCGACGAGGTGCTGCGCGAGCACGGGCTGACCGGCTTTCCGAAAACCAGCGGCTCGCGTGGGATGCACATCCCGGTGCGGATTGAGCAACGGTGGGACTTCGTCACCGTCCGTCGTGCCGCGCTCGCCCTGGCCCGCGAGGTCGAGCGCCGGGCCGAGGGCATGGCGACGTCGAAGTGGTGGAAGGAGGAGCGCCCGGTCGACGCCGTCTTCGTGGACTACAACCAGAACGCCAAGGACCACACGGTCGTCAGCGCCTACTCGGTGCGGCCGGTCGCCGACGCTCGCGTCTCGACGCCGCTGCTGTGGTCCGAGGTCGCCGACGTCGAGCCGGCCGAGCTGCGCATCGACACCGTCCCGGCCCGCCTGGCGTCGGTCGGCGACCCGAGCGCCGACATCGACGCCCACGCCGGCTCCCTGGACTCGCTGCTGGCGCTCGCCGACCGCGACGAGTCGGAGGGGTTGTCCGACGCCCCCTGGCCGCCGCACTTCGCCAAGCAGCCCGGCGAGCCACCGCGCGTGCAGCCGTCGCGGGCGAAGAAGGACGCCGACTAGGCTGCGCCCATGCGCGTCTTGGTGACCGGAGCAAGTGGGTTCCTGGGTCGGGTCGCGTGTGCGCGGCTGGTCGAGGAGGGGCATGAGGTGGTGGCGCTCGTGCGGCGGCCGGGCAGTGAGCCGGATGGCACACGGGCGGTGGCGGGAGATCTGAGCGAGCCTGCGACCGTGGTGGCGGCCGTCGCAGACGCGGCGCCCGATGCCGTCCTGCATCTCGCTGCCGAGATCGCGTCGCAGCGCAACGCCGCGAAGGTCTGGACGGTCAACGTCGAGGGAACGCGCGCGCTGCTCAACGCCTGCCGCACGCTGGAGACGCCACCGCGCGTCGTCTTCACCTCGACCGTCGTGACCGGCGACGCCGGCGGCGCGCTGCTGACCGAGGACGAGCCGCTGCCGGTCGCCACGCCCTACGGCCGCTCCAAGCAGGAGGGTGAGCGGCTGCTCGCCGAGAGCGGGCTGCCCTACGTCATCGTCCGGCCCTCGCACGTCTACGGCCCGAGCGGCTGGTACGTCGACGAGCTGGTCGCGCGCCTGCGCCAACCCGGCCGCTTCTGCGTCATCGGCAAGGGCACCAACTTGTGGGATGTTGTCCATGTCGACGACGTCGCCACCGCGCTGCTGCTCGCACTCACCACGCTGCCCGCCGGCGAGACCTACCACTGCGTCGACGACACACCCATCGCTTACTACGACTTCATGGCCTTGACCGCGCGCACGCTCGGCCTGAACCCGCCGCGGCGCATTCCCGCGCCGCTCGTGCGCGTCATCGCCGGCGGCGCGGCGGTCGACGCCGTCGTCCGCTCCGCCCGCTCCAGCAACGCCAAGCTCAAGGCCACCGGCTGGACGCCGCGCCACGCGAGCGCCGAGACCGGCGTCCCAGCGGCGCTGAGCGCCGCCTGACCTACTGCTCCAATTGATCCACCGTGCAGGCCGCCGGCGGCTTGTCCTCGCGCCAGCGCTGGACCTTCGCGCCGTGGCGGATGCGGCCGTCGCTCACGTGGTCGAAGGTGATCTCGACCACGAGCTCGGGGCGCAGCCCGACCCAGGAGAGGTCGCGGCCGGCAGACCAACGCGAGGGTTCGCCCGTGCCGCGCTCGCCGGTCTCGTACGGCGCGAGCTTGGTCGGCAGCTCGCGCTTCTCCTTGGCCGAGAAGCCGGATGTGTGGCCGACCCCGCGCAGGTTGCCGTTGGGCTCATAGAGCCCCAGGATCAGCGCGCCGACGGTCCCTTCGAGCTTGCCCGGCCGCCAGCCGACCACGACCGCGTCGATCGTGCGCACGCGCTTGATCTTCACCATGCCGGTCCGCTCGCCCGGCAGGTACGGGGCGTCGGCCTCCTTGGCGACGACGCCCTCTTCCTCGAGCAACCACGACCGCGCCTCGTCAGCCGTCCACACCACCGGCGTCAGCTCGACGCCCTCCAGCCCCGCTGCCTCCAACCCGGCTCGTCGTTCGCGAAACGGCCGCTCCAGCAGCACGTCATCGTCGAGCGCCAGCAGGTCGAAGGCCACCATCCGCGCCGGCGTCTCGACCGACAGCCGCTCGATCCGCGACTTGGCCGGATGGATCCGCTGGCCGAGCGTGTCGAACGACGACGCGACGATCTCGCCGTCGAGCACATAGCGGCCGGCCGGCAGCGACGCGACGACCTCCGGGAAGTAGCGGTCCAGCGGCTTGCCGTTGCGCGAGGCGATCTCGACTGCCTCCCCATCGACGAAGACCAGCGCGCGGAAGCCGTCGAGCTTGGGCTCGTAGGCCCAGCCGTCGCCGTCAGGCAGCGTCGTGCGCGAGCGTGCGAGCTGGGGGGCGAGCGGGGGCGTGAGCGGGAGCGACATCGCCCTCAACCGTACCCGTCCGCAATTGCAGGATGACGACGGCGCCCAGCACCAGGACGCCACCCGCCAACTGGCCGGCGCCGAGCGCCTCGCCGTAGATCGCGGTCGCCAGCGCCACCGTCACGACCGGCTCGGCCGTCGAGACGATCGACGCCGTCGCGGGCCCGACCTCGCGCAGTCCGACGAAGAACGCACTGACGCCTAGGACCGTGGAGCCCAGCGCCATCGCCGCGATCCAGCCCCAGCCGGCGGCGGCGAAGTGGAGATCGAGCGAGCCGCTGCCGACACCGGCGGCCAGCGTGGAGGCCGCGGCGCCGGTGGTCACCAGCGCGGCCATCAGGAACGCGTCGACCGTGCCGACGATGCGGTCGGCGATCAAGATGTAGGCCGCGTAGATCACGGCGGCGCCGAGCGCCATCGCGACGCCGACGCCGTCCAGCGCACCGAGCGAGCCGCTCATGAGCACGAGCGCGGCGCCGACGCTGGCCAGCGCCAGCGCGCCCACACGGCGTGCCGTCACGCGCTCACGCCCCGCAGCGACCGCACCCAAGAACACCAACATCGGATAGAGGTACAACAACAGCGACGTCAGCGACGCGTCGATCCGCGTCAAGGCCCCGAAGAACAGCCCGGCCTGCGCGGCGTAACCGGCCGCGCCGAGGCCGATGCTCGCCACGATCACGCGGCGACTGGGCAGTTGCGCGCCGCCGCGGACGGCCACGATCACCCAGAACAGCGCCGCGGCCAACAGGAAGCGAATCGACAGCAGCGTGACGACGGTCGCGCCGGTCGCGTAGGCCTCCTTGGCAAAGATGGCCATGGCGCCGAAGGCGCAGGCCGACAGGACGCACAGGGCGGTCCCGCGGTGATGCGACGACAGCGACACGGGGCGGCTACCAGTTGCGGCGGTCGTCCGCGCGGCGCGTGTCGGCGCCGTAGCGAGACGAGAGCACGGCGTTGGCGCCGAAGACTCCGAAGACTGCGATCAAAGAGAACATGTCCATAAGTGTCGGACATACGTTCCCCTTCCTCTAGCCTTTGTTGCCTCTACAAGCCATAGCTTTCCCCTTGAGGTCACAACCATGACGCTGCAGCAGCTGGAGTACTTCCTCGCCGCCCTGGACGAAGGCTCGTTCAGCGCCGCGGCCGAGCGCCTGCTGCTCGCCCAGCCGTCGCTCTCCGAGCAGATCCGCCGCCTGGAGGCCGAGCTCGGCGTCGCGCTCTTCACGCGCGTCGGGCGCGGGATCCGCCCGACCGACGCCGCGCGTGCCCTGCGCCCCCACGCCGAGGCCGCGCTGGGCGCTGTTGCCGAGGGCCGCGAGGCCGTCGTCCAGCAGCGTGAGCTCCAAGGCGGCATCGCGACCTTCGGCACGTTCGGGACCGCGCGCTGGTATCCCGGCACCGAGATCGTCAGCGCCTTCCGCAAGCGCCATCCCAAGGTCCGCGTGCGGCTCGTCGGCCAGAACTCGTCCGAGGTCGCCACGGCCGTTCGAGACGGCGACCTGGAGGCCGGGCTGGTCGCCCTGCCGATCGACGACACGGGCCTGGAGGTCCGCCCGATCATGCAGGACGAGATCGTCTACGTCAGCGCTGATCCCGCGCGGCTCAAGAAGCCCGTGACGATCCGCGCGCTGGCCGGCGCGCCCCTGATCCTCACCGACACGAGCTACGGCCTGGAGGACCCGACGCGCCGCCAGCTCTTCGAGCTCGCCCAGCGCGAGGGCGTCACGATTGAGCCGCAGATCGACGTCGAGGACGTCGAGACCGCGATCGAGCTCGCCGCCCGCGGGTTCGGCGACGTCCTGATCGCGCGCGGGATCCTGCTGTCGCTCGGCCGTCGCGTTCCCAAGAAGCTCGGCTGGGTGCCGTTCGCCGAGCCGATCTACGACACGTTCGCCTTCATCAACCGCCGCGGCGCGCGGCTCTCGCCCGCCGCGCGCGAGTTCATGGCGCTGGCCGAGGAGGGCATGGTCGCGATGGCCCAAGAGCTCAAGACGACCCCACCGCGGCGCCATCGTCCTGGCGGCTGAGCCGTCCGGGTACGATGGATTCCGATGACCTCAGAGACCGCCACCGTCGCCGAGCAGGAGTACCTCGAGACCCTCTTCTGGCTCTACGAGGCCGGGCTGCCGATGACCGGCGCCAACATCGCGCGCGCCATGCAGCTCTCGCCCCCGACCGTCCACGAGATGGTTGGCCGGCTGGAGCGCGACGGCTACATCACGCGCGCCACCGACAAGGTCATCAGCTTCACCGACGAGGGCCGCGTGCACGCCGAGGCGATCGTCCGCCGCCACCGGCTGATCGAGCGCTTCCTGACCGACGTCCTCGGCATTCCGTGGGACGAGGTCCACGAGGAGGCCGAGCGCCTGGAACACGCGATGTCGCCGGTGCTCGAGGAGCGGATGCTCGCCGCGATCGGCGACGCCCGGACCTGCCCGCACGGCCACCCGATCGACGTCGGCAGCCGCATCCCGTCGGTTCCGCTCGCCGATGTCGAGGTCGGCGCCTCGGTGACGATCGTGCGCTTCGAGAACGAGGCCGAGGATCTGCTGCACTACCTCAAGGCCGCCGGGCTGGACCCGGGGCTGGACGGCACGCTGGTCGAGTCCGGCGACGACATCGTCGTCGAGACCGCCGCCGGCGAGCGGTTGACGCTGACGCGCAGCGTGGCCGAGACGGTGTCGGTCACTGCCGACCCCTCGCCGCCGCCGCGGGTTGCCTTGCCCGCCCAGCTGGTCCTGGGCGAGCAGCGCTACGGCCGCTAGCTAGGGGCGATTTCCGGGCCGCCCGCTCGCGCCTGACAGGCCCCGCGCAGCTTGACGGGCTGGCGCCCGCCGGCACTTGCCCGTGACCTGTCAGCCACGACCGTTCGGGCCGGAAATCGCGCCTAGAGCGCTGCCGCGCGCAGCCGCGCGGCGATGGCGGCCTCGGCGCGGTCGTAGAGGCTGGCGTCACCGTTGAGCTGGTGGCGCAGGCTCGCCGTCCCGCTGAGCGCGTCGATCTCGAATAGGAGCTGCTCGGCGTCGACGTCGGCGCGGAGGTGACCGGCCTTCTTGGCCGAGGTGATCGCGCGCACCATCAGCTGCTCCCATTGCTGCAGGTCGGCCTCGATGACGTCGCGGACCGGACCGGGCTCGCGGCTGTCGTACTCGGAGCGGACGGTCTCGAAGAAGCAGCCGCCGGTGAAGATCTCGCGGCGCAGGTAGGCCAGCTTGGCGGCGATGAGCGCCTCGAGGCGCGGCAGGCCGCGCTCGGCCTCCTTGGCGGGCGCAACGACGTTGCGGGCGAAGATGCCGCGCGCGGTGTCGATCGTGGCGAGTTGCAGCTCCTCCTTGGAGCCGAAGTGCGCGAAGAGCCCGCTCTTGCTCATCCCCAGCTCGCCGGCGAGGCGCCCGATCGTCAGCCCCTCGAGCCCCTCGACCGAGGCGATGTCGGCGGCCGCCTCGAGGATCTGCGCGCGGGTGCGGCGGCCCTTGGCGCGGCGGCCGTCGGTGGGGGAGGTGTCGACGCTCACGGCCAAGGAAAAATAGCACGACCGTTCGACGTGTGCTAAAAAGCACGACCGTTCGTACTTCTAGTGTCAGGAGCGCCTGATGGCAAGCACCAGCACCCGCACCGCCGCCGCCGGACCGCACGCTTCCGCCCGCTCGTCGACCGCCGTCCTGGCGATCGCCTCCGGCGCCGCGTTCCTGGCGATGCTCGACGCCACCGTCGCCAACCTCGCGGTCGCCGACCTCCACTCCGACTTCCCCGCGATCGCGATCGGCGACCTGTCGTGGGTGATCACGATCTACGCCATCACCTTCGCCGCACTGCTGGCGCCGGGCGGTCGGTTCGCCGACCTGCTCGGCCGGCGCGCGCTGCTGGCCGGCGGCGCGTTCGTGTTCACCACCATGTCGCTCGCCGCGGCCGTGGCGCCGACGTTCGGGATCCTGCTCGTCGCCCGCGGCCTCCAGGGCGCCGGTGCCGCGGCGATGATCCCCGCGTCGCTGGCGGTCATCCTGGCCGACACGCCGCCCGAGCGCCGGGCTGCGGCGATCGGCGCGTGGAGTGCCGCGGGCGCGCTTGCCGCGGCGGCCGGGCCCACGATCGGCGGTGCGCTGGTCGACGCGGCCGGCTGGCGCGCGGTCTTCCTGATCACGGTCCCGGCAGGCATCGCGCTGCTGGCGGCGACGCGGCTGCTGCCGCCGGGCGAGGTGCGGCCGGAAGGCGCGCCGCGACCGCGGACGCCCGACCTGCTTGGCACGCTGCTGCTCGCCGGGGGCGTCGGCAGCCTCGCGCTCGGCGTCAGCCGCGGTGCGGCGTGGGGCTGGGGCGACGTCCGGACGCTGGTCGCGATCGCCGGCGGCTTGGCCCCAGTGGCGATCGTGCTTGGCCGGTCCCGGTCGCATCCGGCGCCGGCCGTCGAGGTCTGGCTCTGGCGCTCGCGCACGTTCGCGCTGGCTAACCTCGCCTCGCTGATCTATGGCGCGGTGCTGTTCAGCTGGCTGCTGGTCGGCGTGCTGTTCCTAACGCAGGTCTGGGGCTACTCACCGCTGGAGACCGGCCTGGCGATGACGCCCGGCGCGGTGTCGGCGGCGCTGGTCGCGCTGGGCTGCGGCCCGCTGGTGGCACGCCACGGCCCGCGGCCGGTGGTGCTCATCGGGCTGGCGACGCTCGCCGCCGCCGGGGTCTGGGTGGTGCTGGCCGTCGAGGACACGCCGGCGTTCGTGGCGCTGTGGCTCCCGGCAGGCACGCTCGTCGGCGTGGGGATGGGGGCGATCGCGACCGGGATGTCGTCGGCGGCTGCCCTGTCGGTGGCGCCCGCGCAGTTCGCGGCCGGCGTCGGCCTCAACCAGGCGGCGCGGGCGGTCGGCGGCGCGCTCGGCGTCGCGGCGATGGCAACCATCCTGCGCGGGACCGACCCTGCTGCGGCGGCGTCGTATCTCGGCGTCTACGAGATGTGCATCGTCTTGCTCGGGGCCGCCGCGGTCGTCTCTTGGGGGCTGAAGCGATGATCAAGGACGTTGACATCCTGGCGCGTGAATGGGCCGATCCCCACGTTGCCGGCGATGAGGAACTTGCGCGGCTGCTCGGTCCGGCGGTGCCGTGGGAGCGCGTCGTGGTGCTGGGCGACAGCATCGCGGCCGGCGTGCGCGAGCCGTCGCCGGGCTACCGCGACCTGTCGTGGAGCGACCGCCTGGCCGCGGGCCTGGCGCGTGCCCGGCCGGGCGCGGTGGTGCACAACCTCGGGCGCCGCGACCTGACGGCGGCCGAGGTCCGGGAGGAGCAGCTGGACGCGGCGCTGGCGCTGGGCCCGGACCTGGCGATCGTGGCTGCGGGTGGCAACGACCTGCTGCGTCGGGAGTTCGACCCCAACTTGGTTGGAGACGAGCTGTCGGCGATCCTCGGGCCGCTGCGGGCCGCGGGCGCCGACGTCCTCACCTTCGACCTGCTCGACAACACGGGCACGGGGCTGGTTCCGGAGCGCTTCGTGGCGGTCCTCCGCGAGCGGCTGGGTCAGCTCGTGGAGGTGACGCGCGAGGTGAGCACCGCGCTCGGCGGTTGGCACGCGCCGCTGCGCGCGCACCCGGCGGCGGCCGACACGGACATCTTCGCCGCCGACGGCCTGCACCTCAACGCGCGCGGCCACGCGATCGTCGCGACGGCGTTGGCGCGCCACCTTGGGGTGGCGCGGGGTGGAGGCGATTCGGGCTAGGCGATGTCGTCCGCGGTGGTGGCTTGCGTGGCGCACCCGCGGCGCTCAGCGCGCGGTGTGGTCCTGATTCGCAGCGGGGTTCGGGGCAGCGAGGAAAGGAAGCCGTTGTGGCTCGGGGCGTCATCGGCCTCCCGCGTGAGGGTTCGCGGGACAGCGGGCGATGCGGGCGTCGACGGTGAGGTCCGTGTCGTCTGGCCCCTGCATGTGAGGGGTGAGGCGACACGGATCTTCGGTTCGGGGCCGAGCGATCGGTCCTGGTCGAGTTGACCGGCACAGCACACGTCAACTCGACCCGAACCACGGGTTCGGCTCCGAAGCGCCCGCGCCCGGGCGCCGGCGGACGACCCCGGGCGCCCCGAGGCGCCGGCTCCTGCTCACTCCCCTCGGTGCGCCCGAACCACGCTGCGAACTGCGACCACGGCGCGCGCTGAGCGCCATGGGTGCGCCACGCAAGCCACCACCCACGGACGACACACCCCAAGCCAAGCCGCGCCCACTCAGGGCGCGCCGGTCTACACCGTCGTCGCAGCCGCCCCAGACGCCGCCTTCACAGCCTCCGCCAACCGCGCCACGCCCTCATCAATCTGATCCTCGGTCACACCCGAGTACGCCAGCCGCAGCGTGTTCTCCCCACCCTCCAGCAGGAAGTCCGTGCCCTTGACGATCGCCACACCGCGGGCGTTGGCCTCCTCGAAGACGCGGTCGATCTCGGTGCCCTCGGGCAGCTCCACCCACATGAAGTAACCACCCTCCGGCGCCTGAAACCGCGCCTCGGGAAGCTCGCGCGCCAGCGCCTCGGTCAGCCGCTTGACGCGCCCCGCCAGGGCCGCCTTCACCGTCGCGATCGACTTGTCGATGTCGCCGCTGGCGCAGAACTCGTAGACGAGCGACTGGGCCACCATGTTGGGCGAGATGTAGGTGTTGGTCGCCAGCCGCTGGATCTCGGAGATCCGCTCGGCCGGGCCGACGAGGTAGCCGACGCGGATGCCCGGGCAGACCGTCTTGGAGAACGACGAGGCGTAGACGACCGACCCGGTCGTGTCCTGCGAGAGCATCGTCGGCAGCGCCTCGCCGGCGAAGCGAATGTCGACGTAGGGGTCGTCCTCGAAGATCACGAAACCGAACTCCGCGGCCAGCCGCAGCAGCGCCTCGCGCTTGGAGGCGCTGAGCGTGTAGCCGGCCGGGTTCTGGAAGTTGGGGATGACGTGGGCGAGCGTCGGGCGGACGCCTTCGTCGCGCAGCAACGTCTCCAGCGCGTCCGTGTCGATGCCATCGCGCTCCAGCTCGACCATGCGCACGTCAGCGCCGCGACCGCGCAGGTTCAGCAGCGTGCGGTCATACGTCGGCTTCTCCACGACCACCGCGTCGCCCGCCTTGACCAGCGCCTCAAACAAGAACGCGTCGGCCTGCATCGAGCCGTTGGTGACGATGACCTGTGACGTGTCGACGCCGTGCTGGTTGGCGATCCACTCGCGCAGCGGGCCGTAGCCGACGGCGGTGCCGTAGGCCGTCGTGCCGGCCGGATCGCGCTCGAAGGCACGCACGGCAGCGGCCTTGAGGCCCTCCACGTCAACGATGTCGAGCGATGGGGCGCCGCGGGCGAAGGAGATCACGTCAGGCATCGCGTCGGATGCTAGCGACCGATCGTGTGTCCGGGAGGGCGGTGATGCTGGGTAGGCAATGGCCATGCCTGCCGCTTCCGTCGTCCTGGTCGAGGACTCGGTCCCGTACGCCCGCCTCGTCGAGCTGATCCTGGCCGACGCCGTCGCGGGCGGCGTCGAGGTCCGCCACCACGACACGGTGCGCGACGCTCGAGCCGACCTGCGTGACCGCGACGCCGACTGCATCCTGCTCGACTTCGGCCTGCCGGACGCCAACGGCCTCGAGGCGCTGGCGCTGGTGCTGGAGGTCTCCGGCGGTGCGCCGGTGATCGTGCTCAGCGGCCACGACGACCTCGAGCTGGCGACCGCGGCGATCCGCGCGGGCGCGCAGGACTACCTCGTCAAGGGCCAGGAGCGCTCGGCGTCGTTCTTGCCGGCGATCCGCCTTGCGATCGAGCGCCGCCGCCACCAGTGACGACGGGCGCGGCAGCATTGGTGTGACGTAGTTAAGGTTCTTGCTCAGGCAGCGTCGTCGGGCGGATCGGGCCGCGGTGGGAGCACGGGCGGCGGCACGACGACCGGCACCGCGCGTGGTGGCGCGCCCGGGCGGCGCGGCAGCGCGCTGGCGACCTCACGCACGTGCGCGCGGGCCTCGTCCTCGGGCTCGGTCTCCTCGGGCGGGTCGGGTGCGGCGGCGACCGCCGGCGGCGCGGGCGCTGCCGGGGGCTCGGGCTCCGGATCCGGGACGGCGTGGGGGCGCGTCGTCAGCCGGGTCACCTCGGCAGTGTGCTCGCGTGCCTCAGGGAGGGCTATCGCGTCGCGCGCGGCCTCGGCGGCGATCGCCTCGGCAGCGGCGGCCAGCGCCTCGATGACCTCTTCGATCCCGCGCTCCAGCCGGCCGGCGCGCTCGGTGCGGTCGGCCAGCGCCTCGGCGTGGGCGAGCAGCCGGTCGGCGGCAGCGCTGATGCGGCGCGCGCGGCCGGCGGCGAACGCGTCGACGCGGCGGCGCGCTTCGTCGAGGTAGTCGGCGGCCGCTCGCTCGGCGCGACGCAGCAGGCGCTCGGCGTCCTGCTCGGCGGCGAAGCGGACCTGCAGCGCGCGCTCCTCGGCGTCCTCGTCGGCCCGGGCGCGGATCGCCGCGGCGTCCTGCTCGGCGGCCTCGAGCACCTCGCGGACGCGGTTGGTCAGCGAGACGGCGAGCTCCTCGGCGGAAGGGATGCGGGAGGGATCGTCGTCGTCGGCCACGGTGTGAGTGCTCCAGCCGGAAGCTACCAGCGCGCCACGACTGCTTGTCGGTGCTTTGACGCTAGCCGAGGGCGAGCGTCAGCCGGCCGTCGCGCACGTCGGTCACGGCGAACGGCAGCGGCGCGGTCGCACGCAGTGCGGCGGCCAGCGCGACGGGGCCGGAGAGGCGCACGTCGATCGCCGCGCGGCCGGCGTCCAGCGCGCGCACGTAGACGCCGACGACGCCGGGAACGCGCTGCAGCGCCTGCTCGAAGGCGGCCAGCGTGGCGAGGTCGCCGAAGGGCGCGGCGTCGACGGTGACATCGCCGCTGAGCAACGTGTCGGCAGGATCGGGCGCGGCGCCGACGCCCAGCTCGGTCAGCACGCGCGAGAGCTCGCTGACGAGGTCGTCGGTGGTGCGCACGAGCCGGTCGCGGAAGGCGAGCAGCTCGTCGAGCTGGCGGTGCAGCCCAGCGGCCGGCGCGGGCGGCGGTGGCGCGTAGACGGGCGGTGGCGCAGGAGCGTAGGCCGGCGGTGCGGCCTGTGGCCACTGGGCCACGGGCGGCGTGATCGGCACCGGCGGCACGCCATTGAAGGCCGGCGGCGGTGGCGGCGCGTCTGCCTCCGCGGTTCCGTGCCACACGGCCGTAAACGGCGTCGCGCCGGCCGGCGGCACCGCGCCGGACGTGCGCTCCTGCGGCGGATCGGGCACCGGCGTCCAGCCGGCCTGGGCCGGGTCGCTATCGAGCTCCCCGCCGCGGCCGACCGTCTCTAACTCCCGCTCGAGCTCCTTGAGCTTGCGCTCGAGCTCACTCAATGTGGTGGTGACGTCGCTCTCCACGTGTTTCGCGAGCGTACTCGTGTCCGGAGAGCGACGCCAACCGGCGCAACGGTTCAGCGGCCGAGGATCTCCACGGCCCGCACCGTCGAGCCCCTCGGCGCCCGCAGTGCTAGCCGCCGAGGATCTCGACGGCAAGCTCCGCCACCTGCGTCGGGGTCCGCCCGACGCGCACGCCCTTGGCCTCCAGCGCCTCGGCCTTGGCGGCCGCGGTGCCCTTGGAGCCGCTGACGATCGCGCCGGCGTGGCCCATGGTCTTGCCCGGAGGCGCCGTGAACCCGGCGATGTAGGCAACGACTGGCTTGGTCACGTGTTCGGCGATGTACTCGGCCGCGCGCTCCTCGGCGTCGCCGCCGATCTCGCCGCTCAGCACGATCAGCTCGGTCTGGTCATCGGCCTCGAAGAGCTCGATGACGTCGATGAACGACGTGCCCGGGACCGGGTCGCCGCCGATGCCGACGATGGACGAATTGCCGAAGCCGGCCTGGGCCAGCGTGTTGCCGATCTGGTAGGTCAGCGTGCCCGACCGCGACACCACGCCCACGTTGCCCTCCTTGAAGAAGGACGCGGGGATGATGCCGACGTTGGCCTTGCCCGGCGACAGGATGCCCGGGCAGTTGGGGCCGACCAGGCGGGTGCCGGTGCGCTGCAGGTGCGTGTAGACGCGCAGCTCGTCGTGGGCCGGGATGCCCTCGGTGATGCAGATCACCAGGGGGATGCCCGCGTCGGCTGCCTCGAGGATCGAGTCGGCCGCGAAACGCGGCGGCACGAAGACCATCGCGACGTTGGCGCCGGTCTGCGCGACGGCATCGCGGAACGTGTTGAACACCGGAATGCCCTCGACGTCCTGGCCGGCCTTGCCGGGCGTGACGCCCGCGACCACGTTGGTCCCGTAGCGGCGGTTGTTGAGCGCGTGGAACGTGCCCTCGCGTCCGGTGATACCGGAGACGACCAGCTTGGTGTCGTTGTCGATCAGGACGGCCATCAGGCTGCCTCCCCCTTGGCCAGTGCCACGACCTTCTGGGCGGCCTCGTCCATCGTGGCCGCGGTGTTCACGTTCGGAAGGTTCGCGTCGGCGAGGATCTTCCGTCCCTCCACATCGTTGGTGCCGTCCAAGCGCACCACGAACGGCACGCTCGGATTCAGCGTCTTGAACGCCTCGATGAGCCCGTTGGCGACCTCGTCGCAGCGCGTGATGCCGCCGAAGATGTTGAACAACACGGCCTTGACCTTGTCGTCGGAGAGGATCACCTCGACCGCGCTGGTGATCGCCTCGGCCTTGGATCCGCCGCCGGCGTCCAGGAAGTTGGCCGGCGCGCCGCCGTAGTGGGCGACGACGTCCAGCGTCGACATGACCAGCCCGGCGCCGTTGCCCAGGATGCCGATGTCGCCGTCGAGCTTGACGTAGGTCAGCCCGCGCTCGTGGGCCATCTGCTCCTGCGGGTCCTCGTCGCTCGGATCGCGGAGGTCCGCGTTGTCGGGGTGGCGGAAGAGCGCGTTGTCGTCCAGCGTGACCTTGGCGTCCAGCGCGGCGACCTTGCGCTCGGGCGTGACGATCAGCGGGTTGACCTCGACCAGGAGCGCTTCCTCGGCGATGAAGGTCCCGTAGAGCTGGTGCAGGAAGGCGCCGACGGGGCGGACGAGATCGGCGTCGATGCCGGCCTCGAAGGCCAGGCGGCGGCCGTGGAAGTCCTGAAAGCCGAGCAGCGGATCGACGTGCAGCGTGGCGATCGCCTCCGGGTTGGACTCGGCGACCTCCTCGATGTCCATGCCGCCTTGGGTGGAGAGCATGATCAGCGGCGCCTTGGCACCGCGGTCGAAGACGATCGAGGCGTAGTACTCGGACTCGATCTGCGGGGCGGCGGTCTCGATCCAGACCTCGTGGACCGTGAAGCCCTTGATGTCCATGCCGAGGATCGCGTCAGACGCGGAGCGCGCCTCGTCCTCGTCGTTGGCGATCTTGATGCCGCCGGCCTTGCCGCGGCCGCCGATCTTCACCTGCGCCTTGACGGCACAGGGGAAGCCGATCTCCTTGGCGGCAGCGATGGCTTCGTCGACCGTTCGCGCCGGGCGTCCGTCGGGGACGGGGATTCCATGTCGGGCAAAAAGCTGCTTGCCCTGATATTCGAGCAGGTCCATAGAGGGGCAGGACGGTATTGCAGGAGTCAGGGCCGATGCTTCGTGCCCGCCCGGCGAAGTAGCAACGCCCCCGGACGGAGACCACCCGCGGTGGCTGCGTCCGCACCGGCCGGGCCGACGACCGGGCCTCGCCCGGAGGGCCAGAGATGGCACAATGCCGGGCCGCATGGCACTTCCGAAGAACATTCAGTGGATCACCTTCGACGTCTACGGCACCCTGATCGATTGGGAGTCGGGGGTCGCTGATGCGTTCGAGCGGGAGGCCAAGCGCGAAGGGTTTCCGATTGACCGCACCCAGGTCGTCGATCTCTTCCTCGAGGCGACCAAGGAGATCCAGGGCGGCTCCTATGAGCTCTACGCCGAGGTCCTGCGCCAGGCGGCGATCAAGATCGCCAAGGAAATCGGCTGGGCGCTGGAGCCCTCGCGCTCAGGCTTCCTGCCCGACTCGGTCGCTCGCTGGGGTGCGTTCAAGGAGACGATGCCCCAGATGAAGAAGTTCCTGGGCAAGTACCAGACGGGCCTGATCTCCAACATCGACGACAAGCTGCTCGGCCTGACGCGGCGTCACATCCCGGCCGACGTCGACCTCGTCGTCACCGCCCAGCAGGTCCGCTCTTACAAGCCCGACCCCGCGCACTTCAACGAGTTCGCACGGCGGATCGGCGGCAAGAAGGGGTGGGTCCACATCGGCTCCGGGCTCTACACCGACATCGAGCCGGCGACCAAGCTGAAGGTCCCGACGATCTGGGTCAACCGCCGCAAGGAGGAGGTCCCGCCGGGCGGCAAGAAGCCGACCGCCGAGGTCAAGACCCTGCTGGAGGCGGCAAAGCTCCTCGGGTTGTAGGCCTTGCAGGTCGTCGCCCTGGACCCGGGCGTCATCGTCGCCCGAAGCGCGAAATGGCAGACGACGTGCACGCTGCTGCACCACGGCGAGGAGACGTTCATCGTCGACTCGCCGATCTTTCCCGACGAGCTCGATGCGCTGCCCGGGATCCTCGGGCAGGCTGGGTGGGGGCTGTCGGGGCTGCTGGCGACCCATGGCGACTGGGACCACCTGCTTGCGCGCCTCGCCTTCCCGGAGGTCGCTCTGGGCGTGGCCGAGACCACGGCCGCGCGACTGCGCGCCGAGCCGGGCGTGGCGCAGCGGCGGCTGCGCGAGGTGGACGAGGACGACTACGTCGCGCGGGTCAAGCCCCTGTCGCTGGGGCAGGTCCAGGCGCTGCCGGTCCCCGGCAAGCTGGAGCTGGGCGGCGACGCCGAGCTGGAGCTGATCCCGGCCGATGGCCACACGGCCGATGGCATGGCGGTGTGGGCGCCGTTTGCCTCCGTGTTGGTCGCGGGGGACTACCTCTCGCCGGTGGAGATCCCGATGCTCTCCGAGGGCGGCTCGCGCAACGCGTACGTCGCGACGCTGCTGCGGCTGGCGCCCTATGTCGAGCAGGCCGAGTGGGTCGTGCCCGGCCACGGCGCGGCGATCGACGGCACCCGCGCCCTGGCAATCCTGCGCGAGGACATCAAGTACCTGGAGTCGCTCGGGGGTGACGGGGAGCCGGCACTGCCGTTGGCGCGCCGCGACCGCGTGCAGAAGAAGATCCACGCCGAGAACGTGGCGCGGGTGGGCGCCTCGTCGTGACCGGCATCCACCACGTCGCGCTGCCGACCCGGCGCCAGGACGTGGAGGCCGAGGTCGCGTTCTGGGCGTTGTTGGGGTTCTCGGTCGTCGAGGCGCCGCCGTCGCTGCGTGAGCGCGCGACATGGGTGCAAGCACCGGACGGGACACAGATCCACCTGCTCTACGCCGATGAGCCGGAGCCGCGGGGCGGCCACACGGCCATCGTCGCCCCGGCCTTCGAGGCAACCCTCACGGCCCTTGCCGCCGCCGGCCACCCACCCGAGCCACGCACACCCCACTGGGGCGCATCCCGCGCCTACGTCCACTCACCCTCCGGCCACCTCATCGAGCTCATGGCCGCCCCGCCGCCGATCGCCTGAGCCGGTCTGACCGCGGACCTCCGCGGGGCGAGTTCGCGCCGCTGGTCGCCTTAACCGGCACATGGCACGTCAACTCGACCACGATCGCCTGATGTCGGCGATCGCCGCCCGACGTCATGGTGTCCTCGCGCGGGCGGTGCTCCTCGACGCGGGCATCGGCGCCGGGACGATCGATGACCGGTTGCGTCAGCGGCGGCTCGTGCGCCTGCACCGCGGCGTTTACGGCCTCGGTCACGCGCAGCTCACCGACGCGGGGTGGCAGCTTGCGGCTGTGGATGCGTACGGGTCGGGCGCCGTGTTGAGCCATCTCACTGCCGCAGGACTCTGGGACATCCTCGATGGGTCGCTGTTTCCCGTTCACGTGTCGGTCGCGAAGCGCAGCGGCAACGCGACTCGAGCACGGACGAAGCTGCACCGACTGACGAGGCTCGATGCGGACGAGGTCACCGTGCGCGATGCGATCCCAGTGACAACCGTCTCGCGGACGATCCTCGACCTGGCGGCCTCGGTGCGCGGTCGCCGGCTCGAGCAGGTCGTTCGCCGTGCGTCGCGGCTGCGGCTGTTCGACCTCCGCGAACAGCAGATCCTCCTCGACCGCCACCCTCATCGCCCGGGCACGCCTGAGCTCGGGCGCCTTCTCACCTCCTTGCAGGGCCGCGGCACCGATGACCTCCGCAGCCGGATGGAAATCGCCTTCGCGCAGTTGTGCGATGACTATGGCCTACCGCGCCCCGTGGCCAACGGCATCGTGCTTGGCGAGCGTGTCGACTTCCACTGGCCCGGCACGACGCTCGTCGTCGAAACTGACGGCTTCGAGTTCCACGCGATGCCCACGACCTTCGCCAACGACCGCCGCCGGGACCAGAAGCTCACGCTCGCCGGCTACACCGTCATCCGCCTCACCTGGGACCAGGTCACCGCGGACGCTCGCGCCACGGCGGCCACCGTCTCCGCACTTCTGAAGCAGTGCCGGTCGAGTTGACCGGCACGGTGCCCGTCAACTCGACCAGGGTGGCTAGGCGGCGTCCGGGCCCGCGTCGAGGTGGCGGCGCATGTAGATGTCGCGTGGCTCGCCGGAGGTGAAGCCGAAGGATTCGTAGAGCGCCAGCGCGGGCTTGTTGGCCTCGTTGACGTCGAGCTCCATGCGGCGGCAGCCGCGCTCCAGGGCACGCGCAGTGGCGGCGTCCAGCAGCGCGCGGGCGACGCCGCGGCCGCGGGCGTCCTCGGTGACGTAGACGTCTTCGACCAGGCAGTCGCGGCCGGCGCGCCAGATGCCCATGCGGTAGCGCAGCTGGATGACGCCGGAGGGTGGCGAGTCGTCGTCGGCTGCGGCGAGCAGGAAGTCGGTGTCGCGGTCTTCCATCAGGCGCTCGACGCCGGCGAGGAACGCGTTGTCCGACGGCCACGAGTAGCCGAGGTGGTTGCGGAACGCGACGAGGAGACGCGCGACGATCTCGGCCTCATGCGGGCCGGCCTTCCAAGCTCTTGCGGGCAACTACAGCTCCTGGCGGACGAGCCAACGGACGGTCATATCGGCGACCACGTCGCCGGCGCCGTCGGTCAGCGAGACATCGGTGGCAAACGCGACGCGGCCGTCGCGATCGAGGTCGGCGAGCAGCGTCTCGGGGTCAGAGCCCAGGACGCCGGTGGCGGTGATCGGGCCGCGCGGGATCTTCTTATAGGAGATCTCGGCGCCTTCGGGGGAGAGCTCCAGCCGCGGCAGGTGCTCGACGAAGACCGCGGCCAGCGCCGCACCCGACGCCGCTTCGCCGACGGCGAAGAGCGCGCTCGCGTGCTGGGAGCCCGTGTGGTTGCGCAGTGCCTGATCATCGGGCAGCCGCGCGACGCCGCGCCCGAGCGACACCTCGACGATCTCCAGGCCGACGTGCCCGTTGAACGGGACGGCTTGCTCCATGCCGGCGCGTAGCGGCTCGAACTCCATCACCGCCAAGCCTAGCGGCGGCGCAGCGCTGCGTTTCAGAGCTCTAAGAGCTGCAGACCATCGGTGGCGACGGTCACGTCTGGATGGACGGCGGCGGCGCGTGCGTGGAGATCGTCCTCGTCGACCTTGGGCGGCACGTGGATGAGCACGAGCCGCGGCGCGCCCGTCTCGACCGCCACGCGCGCCGCATCTGCCGGCTCGGCATGGCCGGGCGCGGCCGGCGGGCCCCAGGCGTCATGCGCCAGAACCCGCACGCCGCGCGCGAAGTCCGCGGTGCCCGGGTCGGCCTCGGTGTCGGTGCACCACATCAGCGCGTCGCCGATGCGGATGCCGAGCGTCGGGTTGGTGTGGAGATCCTGGCGGCGTGTGCGCACGTCCAACCCCTCGACCCCGGCATCGCCACAGCCCAGCTCGCCCACGCTCACCCCGAGCTGCTTCAGGTCCACGGGCATGATCGGCGGCGCGAAGAGCCGCGCCAGCACCTCGGCGGTCGGCAGGTCATACAACGCCGCACCCGGCCCGCGGACCGTGATCTCCAGGTCGTCGAGCTCCGTCAAATAGGCCAGCCCGCAGACGTGGTCGATGTGGAAGTGCGTCAACAACACCTCCAACTGCGTGCGCCCGGCCAACAGCGCGCGGTCGGTGATCAGGCGCCGCAGGCCGGTGCCCGCGTCGACGACCACCGCGCGGTCGCTGCCCTCGGTGAGCAGCAGCAGCGAGGAGGTCTCGCGCGTGCCCGTCGGGATGAAGCCGCCGCTGCCCAGGATGGTCGCGGCGGCCAACATGATGGACTACTCCGCGCTCTCGGCGGGCGGAGACTTGATGATGGCGATCTGGGCACCCGACTGGATTGGCTCGCCCTCGGTGATCGACAGCGTCTCGATCACGCCGGCCTTGTGCGCGGTGATCTCGTTCTCCATCTTCATCGCCTCGATGATGCAGAGCAGCTGGCCCTCCTCGACCGTGTCGCCCTGCTTGACGAGCACCTTCCACATGTTGCCCTGCAGCGGGGAGACGAGCTCGTCGGCACCGCCGCCGGCGCTCTTCTTGCGCTCGCCGCGCTTCTTCGGAGCGGCGCCCGCGCCGTTCGCGCTGCCCGCCGCGACCGCGACGCCGCCGACCGGCGGGGGGCCAATGACCGTCACATCGAAACGTCGGCCCGAGACCTCGACGGTGTAGGCCTGCTCGATCTTCTCGTCCTCGTCGTCGTCACCCAGCGTCGGCGCCGGGAACGCCAGCGTCTTGAGCCAGTCCGTGTCCTCGACCAGGTCGCGACAGGTCTCGGCGTTGGCCCACTGGTCGGTCGCCAACAAGGCCTGGTGGAACGGGATCAGCGTCTTGAGATCCTCGATCTCGTACTCGCCCAGCGCGCGCAGCATGCGCTTGGTCGCCTTCTCGCGATCCGTGTCCCAGACGATCAGCTTGGCGACCATCGGGTCATACATCGGCGTGACCTCGCCGCCCGGGCCGACGCCCGAGTCGACACGCACGCCGGGCCCGCTCGGCTCGCGGTAGTTGCCGATCTTGCCGGGGGCCGGGGAGAACTTGCGCGACGCGTCCTCGGCGTTGATGCGGCACTCGATCGCGTGGCCGCGCAGCTCGACGTCGTCCTGGCTGACGGTCAGCGGCTCGCCGGCGGCGGCGAGGATGCCCTCGCGCACGATGTCGATGCCGGTCGTCATCTCGGTCACGCAGTGCTCGACCTGGACGCGCGTGTTCATCTCCAGGAAGAAGTACTCCCCGTCCTGCAGCATGCCCTCGATCGTGCCGGCGCCGACGTAGTCGACGGCGCGCGCCGCGTCGGTGCCGATCTTGCCGATGGCGGCGCGCATCGCGGCGTCGACGGCCGGGGCCGGCGACTCCTCGATCAGCTTCTGATGGCGGCGCTGGACCGAGCAGTCGCGCTCGCCGAGGTGGATGACGTTGCCGTGGCGGTCGGCGAGGATCTGGACCTCGACGTGGCGCGGGTCGGGCAGGTAGCGCTCGAGGTAGACGGTGCCGTCGGAGAAGAACTTCTCGCCCTCACGCGAGGCGCCCTCGAAGGCGTCCTGGAGCTTGTCCTCGGTCAGCGCGACGCGGAAGCCCTTGCCGCCGCCGCCCGACGCCGCCTTCACCGCGACCGGGAAGCCGATCTCGTCGCGCGCGATGCGCAGCGCGTCCTCGAGCGTGTCGACCGCCTCGGTCGTGCCGGGCACGATCGGGACGCCGGCGGCCTGCATCAGCTCGCGCGCCTTGGTCTTGGAGCCCATCGCGTCGATGGCCGACGCGGGCGGGCCGATGAAGACGATCCCCGCCTCCTCGCACGCCCGGGCAAAGGCGGCGTTCTCGGCCAGGAAGCCATAGCCCGGATGGACGGCCTCGGCGCCCGACTCCTTGATGACCTCGATGATCTTGGGAATGTTCAGGTAGCTCTCAGCAGCCGTCGGACCCCCGAGCAGATAGGCCTCGTCGGCGCGCTGCACGTGCAGCGCGTCCCGATCCAGCTCGGAGTAGACGGCGACGGAGGCGATGCCCATCTCTTCGAGCGTCCGCATGACGCGGATGGCGATCTCGCCCCGATTTGCGACCAAAACCTTGGAGAACATGCGGCGCGGAAGGCTATTTGATCGTGAGATCGGACGGCCTGCCGTCTAGACTCGCCGCGCATGACCGAGCCCGCGCGCCCCGCGCTCCGCCCGCGACGGCCCGATGTGATCGACGAGGCGTTTGACGGCGAGGCCGTCCTTGTCCATATGGGGACAGGGTGTTACTTCTCGCTCAACGCACCGGCGACGGCGATCTGGGCGCTGCTGCAGGACGGTCGCAGTGCGGGCGCGATCGCGGCGTCGTTGGGGTGGGAGCCGTCACCGGTGGAGGCGTTCGTCGAGCGGCTGCGCGCCGAGCTGCTCGTCGAAGAGGCCGAGAGGGATGCCGGGGCGACGGTCGTCGATGCGCCGCCGGCCGAGAGCGAGCCGGCGCTGCAGCGCTTCAGTGACATGCAGGACCTGCTCATGCTGGACCCGATCCACGACATCGATCTCGACGGCGATGGGTGGCCGGTGACGCGCGCGCCGGCCGGATGACGGCGGCCGGGTCCGAGGACTTCGTCCTGGGACTGGTCGACGTCGCGCGCGCTGCCGCGGCGGATGGTCCGGCGCGCACGCTGACGCTGTGCCCGGCGGGCGTGTCGGTGTGCGTGCACCTGGCCGGCGCGGAGCTGATCGACCGGCTCGCTCCCGGGTTGTTGGAGGGGTCGGTCGACGGCGAGCGGCCGGCGATCGAGCTCTGGGCCTTCGATGGCGTCGGGACCGGCCGGTCGGCCCCACGGCCGCCGTGGGGGCCGCGGGACTACCTCCAGCGCGAGGAGATCGCCGGCTGGACACAGCCGCCGCACCTGGCCAGCTACAGTAGCGACTACGCGACGCTCTCGGTCGCCGGCACCGATGCGGGCCTGGGGGTCCAATGGCTGCGCGACGCCGCCGTCATGGCGCCGTGGGAGGGCGGCGCGCCGCTGCGCAGCATCCTGCGCTGGACGCTGGCGCGCCACGGCGCGCATCTGATCCACGCCGCCGCCGTCGGGACCGGCACCGACGGCGTCCTGCTGTTGGGATCCGGCGGGGCGGGCAAGTCGACGACCGCGCTCGCCTGCTTGCAGGCGGGGATGGCGCTCGTCTCCGACGACTACACCTTGGTCCGACCGGGCCCGGTGCCGACCGCGCATCCGGCCTTCGCGATCGCCAAGGCCGGCCCGGCGTCGCTCGAGCTGCTCGGCGGCGGCCTGGACGCGCGCGCAGCCGGCGCCCGCCTGGACTGGCGCGGCAAGCGCCGGCTTCCGATCGCCGATGTCGTCTGCGAGGCGCTCGCGCTGCGCGCGGTCGTCCTGCCCCGCGTGGCGCCGCGGACGGGCGCCGCGGTCCCGGCTGACGGTCGCGAGGCGCTGCGCACCGTCGCGGTCTCGACGCTGCTGCAGCTTCCGGGTGACAGCGCCACGACGCTGACCGTGCTGCGCGAGCTGCTGGCGACGCTGCCGGTCTACACGCTGGACGTCGGGCCCGACGTGGCGGCGATCCCGGAGGCGATCGGCGCGCTGATCGACGCCGAGGCGGCGGCGTGAGCACGGCCGGTGATCTGACGGTGATCATGCCGTTGCACAACGCGGAGCCGTGGGTCGGCGACGCGATCGCGAGCGTGCTGGCCAACGCCGACGGGTTGTTGGAGCTGTTGGTCATCGACGACGGATCGACCGATGGCGGAGCGGCGATCGTCGAGGCCTTCGGACCGCCGGTGCGTGTTGTACGCCAACCCTGCCGCGGGCCGTCGGCGGCGCGCAACGTCGGGATCGCGCAGGCGCGCGGCACGCTCGTCGGCTTCCTGGACGCCGATGATCTCTGGGTTGCCGGCCGGCCGGATCCGCGCCGGGCGCTGCTCGACGACCCGGAGGTCGACCTTGTCATGGCGCGCGCGCAGCCCGTCGCCGGTGATCCGCTGCGACCGTACGGCGAGCCGACCGTGGGCATCCAGCTCGGCACCTGGCTCATGCGGCGCTCGATGCTCGAGCGCCACGGCGGGATGGACGAGGAGCTGCGCCACGCCGAGGACGTCGACTGGCTGCTGCGGCTACGCGAGGCAGGCGTGCGCCTGGCGCTCACCGATGTGGTCACCACGCACTACCGCCTGCGAGACGGGAGCCTCACGCGCGACCGCGACGCGACACGCCACGGGCTGCTCGCCGTCCTGCACGCGTCGCTGCGCCGCCGCGGCGAGGGCGCGGCGTGAACGGCGGGAAAGAAGTCACCGTCGCCGTTCGCGGCGTGAAGATCGGCGTTGTGGTCGCCGTCCGCGATCAAGCGGCGTATCTCGGCGAGGCATTGGACAGCATCGCTGCGCAAACTGTCCCGTCGGAGGCGGTGGTCGTGGTCGACGACGGCTCGGTGGACGGCAGCGGAGCTGTCGCGCGGGCGCGCGGCGTGCGCACGATCCGCACAGCAGGCATCGGGCCCGGAGGGGCGCGTGGAGCGGGTGCCGCTGCGCTGCACACCGACCTGCTCGCCTTCCTCGATGGCGACGACCGCTACTTCCCGACCCATCACGCCACGCTGCTGGCGGCGCTGGAGCAGTCGGGTGCCGACGCGGTCTGCGGCATGGCCCGGCGCTTTGCCGACGACGGCTCGGAGGCCGCCGAGCGCTATGCGGTCGGCGACGAGCTGCAGGTCGGGCGCTCGCCCGGCGGGCTGCTCGTGCGGCGGGCGCGCTACGAGGCCGTCGGCGGGTTCCAGGCCAACGCCGGGCGCAACGAGCTCTTCGAGCTCTTCAGCCGGCTGCCGGACCTCGTGCCGGTCCCCGAGGTGGTCTACGAGCGGCGGATCCACGGCGAGAACCGGTCGATCGTCGCGCGCGAGCAGGTCCACGCGGAGTACCTGGCCAGCGCGCGCGAAGCGATCCTGCGTGCTCGACGCGAGGGCCGCGCGTGAGCCGCGCCGCGCGGATGCAGCCACGGCCCGAGCAGGATCTGCTGCTGCGCGCGGCGCTGCTGCCGGATCCGGCGCAGGCGGCCGAGGCCTACGAGCGCTGGGCGGCACGGGTCGATCTCGACCGCCTCGACTTCGGCTCGCTGCAGTTGCTGCCGCTGCTCGCGCTGCGCCCTGGCGGCGCTCCGGGCGACGATGCGCTGGGGCGGCAAGTGCGCCACGTCGCGCGCTTCTCCTGGCTGCGCACCCAGATGCTCGGGCGCCGTGTGGCGCCGGTCGTCGGCGCGCTGGAGGACGCGGGGCTCGAGCCGCTGCTGAGCAAGGGCGCGGCGCTGGTCTACGCGCACGGCATCGACGCGCGGCTGCGACCGATGTTCGACATCGACGTGGCCGTCGCGCCGCAGCACGCCGACCGGGCGGTCACGGTCCTCAACGGGTGCGGCTACCGCTCGATCCTGCAGGACGCGCTGACCGGCCATCGCGCCGCGGTTGTCCGCGACAGCCACGGCTTCGGCTTCAGCGGACCCGATGGAGCCGAGATCGACCTGCACTGGCACCTGTTGCACCAAGGGCGCAGCGTGGCGCTAGGCGAGGCGTTTCGCGCGGCCGCCGTCGCGACCGAGATCGCCGGCGTGCGCTGCCGCGCCACGAGCGTCGAGGACACGCTCGTGATCGCGGTGGGCCACGGCACGAGCTGGGCGCGTAACGCGGCCGTGCGCTGGGTCGGCGACGTCGCGCTGCTGCTGCGCGACCACGGCGCAGCGCTGGACTGGGACGCGGTTGTGCTGCGCTGCCGGCAGGCGCGGCTGAGCCGCTCGATGCTCGACGGGCTCGACTACGTCGCCGAGGTCAGCGGCCTCGACGCGCCGGCCGCGGTGCGCCGTGAGCTGGAGCGCGTGCCGGTGCCGCTGGCGGTGCGCCTGCGACGGCGGCGCGCCGACGATCCCGGCGCCGACGGCGGGGCTCGTCCCGCCGGACGGATCGGCGGCCTGATCGACGCCTATGAGAACGAGGTCCAGACGGTCGTCGCCCCCGGGGCGCGCACGGGCCCGGCTGATGGGCTGCGCTTCCTCGCCCGGCGCTGGGCGCTGCCGAGCGCGCGAGCCGTGCCGGCGCACGCAGCGTGGGTGGCGGCCGGGCGGCCCGACCGGTTGCGTCCGGAGCGGGTGATGGGCGCCGTGGCCGGCGCGCTCGGCCGTCGACCGGAGGCCATTCGTAGCCAGATGCTCCATACGAGCACCAACGTCCGAACGACACCGGCCGAGGAGGCCGCCGGTGCCTATCCGCTCGGCGGCGTGCTGCGCTTCGCCCTCGGCGGTGAGGGCCATCGTTTCCTCGGCGCCGGATGGTGGTTTCCCGAGACGCACGGCGTGTGGTCGCGCAGCGGGCGCGCGACGGTCGTCCTGCCGCTGACCTCGCCGCCGGCCACGGGTGAGCCGTTGCGTCTCGACCTGCTCGTGCACGCGCCGCTGGCGCCGCGCCGGCCGTCGGTCGCGGTGCGGGTGCTGGTCAACGACCGGCTGATCGCCCGGGCGACGCTTGGCGGCGAGATCGGCCATGGCCATCGGCTCGGGGGCGAGATCCCGTCCGCCGCGCTCGCAGGGCGCGAGGTCGCCGAGATCGCGCTGGTCGTCGACCGGACGATGACGCCGGCCGACACACGCTTGAACACCGACGTGCGCCAGCTCGGCATCGGGCTCATCGCGCTGCGCCTCGGCGCAGACGAGGCGCGCGAGCCGCTGGTCGCCTAAGCGACCATGCCTCCGGCGACGGTGTCGTTGTTCGACTCGTCGATGAGGATGAAGGCACCCGTGACGCGGTTGCGCGCGTAGGGGTCGGCGATCACGGGGCGGCGGGTGCGCAGGCGGATGCGGCCGATGTCGTTGAGGCCGAGCTCGGCCGGCGCCGGCCCGCGCTCCAGCGTCTGGACGTCGACGACGTCGATGATGGCGTCGACGACCGCCTCGGCCGTGTGGGTCAGGTGCTTCAACAAGTACCGCGACCCCGGGCGCAGGGGGCGGTCCGCGAACCAGCAGACGTCGGCCTCGAACTCGCGCACGGGCTCCGGAGCACCGTCCGCGCTGACGAGCACGTCACCGCGCGAGGCATCCACATCATCGGCCAGCCGGATCGTCACGCTCTGGGGCGGGAAGGCCTGGTCCAGCGGGCCGGTGAGCGTGTCGATCGACGCGACCGTCGATTCGACGCCTGACGGCAGCACCTTCACGCGGTCGCCCGGACGCACGACGCCCGACGCGACCTGACCGGCATACCCGCGGAAGTCGTTGCCCTCGGACCGGATCACCAACTGCACCGGGAAGCGCAGGTCCTCGAGGTTGCGATCGTCGGCAGGATCGATCGCCTCCAGATGGCGCAGCAGCGGCTCGCCGACGTACCACGACATGTTCTCGCTGCGGTCGACGACGTTGTCGCCCTCGAGCGCGCTGATCGGGATGTAGGCGATGTCGCGCGAAGTCAAGTGATTGCGGAACACGCTGAAGTCGCGGACGATCTCGTCGAAGCGCTCCTCCACATACCCGACCAAGTCCATCTTGTTGATCGCGACGACGAGGTGCGGGATGCCCAGCAGCGAGGCGATGAAGGCGTGGCGGCGGGTCTGCTCGACGACGCCGTGGCGCGCGTCGATGAGCACGATGGCGACGTCGGCCGTCGAGGCGCCGGTGACCATGTTGCGCGTGTACTGCACGTGGCCGGGCGTGTCGGCCAGGATGAAGTCGCGGGTTGGCGTCGCGAAGTAGCGGTAGGCGACGTCGATGGTGATGCCCTGCTCGCGCTCGGCCTTCAACCCGTCGGTCAGACGCGAGAGGTCCATCTCGCCATCACGCCCGTTGAGGTCGGCGTACTGGTCGGCGAGGATCGCCTTGCTGTCGTGCAGCAGGCGGCCGATGAGCGTGGACTTGCCGTCGTCGACGGAGCCCGCGGTGGCGAGGCGAAGCAGGGTGGGCATAAAGGGGAAGGCCTAGAAGTAGCCCGCGACCTTGCGGTCTTCCATCGCCGATTCCGACACGCGGTCATCGGCGCGCGTCTCGCCGCGCTCGGTGACGTCGGTCGCGGCGATCTCGGCGACGACCTCGTCCAGCGTCGCGGCAGTGGAGGCCACGGCGCCGGTGCACGAGATGTCGCCGACGGTGCGGTAGCGCACCGAAGCGGTGAAGGGGTCGGAGTCGCGCTCGTCGCGCCCGATGAACTCGGAGTCGGCGTAGAGCATCCCGTCGCGGCGGAAGACCGCACGCTCGTGGGCCAGGTAGATCGAGGGCACCTCGATCTCCTCGTCCTGGATGTACTGCCAGACGTCGAGCTCGGTCCAGTTGCTCAGCGGGAACGCGCGGACGTTCTCACCGCGGCGCACACGCGTGTTGTAGATGTTCCACAACTCGGGCCGCTGGGCCTTGGGGTCCCAGCCGCCGAAGTCGTCGCGGAAGCTCAAGATCCGCTCCTTGGCCCGCGCGCGCTCCTCGTCGCGGCGCGCGCCGCCGAAGGCCGCGTCGAAGCCGTGCTCGGCCAAGGCATCCAACAACGTTGTGGTCTGCAGGCGGTTGCGCGAGGCGCGCGGGCCGGTCTCCTCGACCACGCGGCCGCTGTCGATCGACTCCTGCACGGAGGCGACGACGAGCCGCTCGCCGAGGCGTTCGACCAAGTTGTCGCGGAACTCGATGACCTCAGAGAAGTTGTGCCCCGTGTCGATGTGCATGAGCGGGAACGGGAACTTCCCGGGCCGGAACGCCTTCTCGGCCAGGCGCACGAGGACGATCGAGTCCTTGCCGCCGCTGAACAGCAGCACCGGCTTCTCGCGCTCGGCGGCGACCTCGCGCATCACGTGGATGGCCTCGGCCTCCAGGGCCTCGAGGTGAGAAACGGTGTGGGTCTGAATGCTCATGCGCAAGGTCTCCGAACAGCGTCAGACGACGTGGATGCCGCACTCGGTCTTGTCGGTCCCCGCCCAGCGGCCGGAACGCCCGTCGCCCGGCTGGGTGCACGTGGCACAGCCGATCGATGCGAAGCCCTGGTCGTGGAGCGGGTGATAGGGCAGGCCGCGCTCGAAGATTCGGCCCCAGACGTCCTTCTCGGTCCAGAAGGCGAGCGGGTTGTACTTCATGACGCCGGGGCGCTTGGCGTCGGGCTCGATCAGCTCGGCGGTCGCGCGGGTCTCGGCCTGCTCGCGGCGCACGCCCGTGACCCAGGCGTCGGCGCCATCCAGCGAGGCCTCCAGCGCCGCGATCTTCAGCGGGGTGCAGCAGTGCTCGGGGCCCGTCCACGGACGCTCCGAGTTGGCGGCGTCCTGGACCTCGACCTGCACGCCGTAGTGATCTTCGAAGGCCTTCCAGGTCTGCAGCGTCTCGGGGAAGAGCACGCCCGTGTCGATCGTGACCACACGAACGTGCGGCGCGATGCGCAGCAGCTCGTCGAGGATCACCGACTCCTCCTTCTGGAAGGAGCAGAGGAAGACCAGCGACTCGTGCTGCGCCGCCGCCGTCAGCGTGTCGGTGAGCTCGCGGGTGGCGCGCAACGCCACGTGGCCATGCGCGCCGGGCCCCGCGTCTTCTTCTCTCAGACCGCGCATTCGCCTTCGCCCCGGGCCACGACGTAGGGCTGGTTGCGATCCCAGTCCATGAACATGTTCATGGTGTCGAGGCCGAACTCCACCGGCATCGCGAGGTCGCCCTTGACCTCCGTCTCGAAGCGGATCGTCCCGACGCGCTCGGCGTAGGCCTTGAACGTCTCGGTGTCGTCGGTGCGCTCGGCCTCGTACATGCGGATCCAACGCTCGACGGCGTCCGGCACGCGCTTGGCGGGCAGGCGGACCTTCAGGCGTTGGCCGTAGCCGACCTTGCCGCCCTCGTAGACGCCACCGATATGGGCGACGTAGGCCGGGATCGTGTGCTCGCCGACCTTGATCGACGCGCCGTAGAACCCCATGTCGGCGATGTGGTGCTGCGAGCAGCCGTTCGGGCAACCGGAGTTCTTGATGTGGATGCGGCGGGAGAGCGGATCGGTGATCTGCATCTCCAACAGCTTGCGGTTGATCGCCGCGTTGAGGCCCATCGAGGAGGTGATGCCGAGCTTGCACGAGTCGGTGCCGGGGCACGAGACGTTGTCGGTGATCTCCTGCGCGCCGGCCTCGCCGAGCTCCAGCTCCTTGAGCCGGTTCCAGAGGTCGTAGATCGACTCGTCGCGGACCCAGCGAAAGACGATGTTCTGGCCGACGGTCATGCGGGCGTTGCCGCCGGAGAAGTCGCGCATGATCTGGCCGAGGCCGCGGAACTGCTCGGGCGTGAGGTCGCCGCGGTAGACCTTGACCTCAACGGCGCTGAAGCCGGTCTGGCGCTGAGCGACGACGTTGGACTCGCGGAAGCGGTCAAACGCGGCGCGGTCCTCGTCGTCGGCCGGCGTGCCGAAGGAGGACGGCACAGCCGGGGCGACGGCCTCCTCGTCGAAGTCAAAGCGGCGCGGCGCGACCGAGAAGTCGCGCTCGGCGACCCAGTCGCCCTTGAGCTGCTCTTCGACCTGGGTGCGCAGCTCGTCGATGCCGAACTTGTCGACGAAGACCTTGATGCGCGCGCGGGCGCGATTGACGCGCAGCCAGTCCTGGGCGTCGAAGATCCGGAAGACGGCCTCGGCGACCTTGAGGTAGTCGCCGTTGTCGGCCTCGACGAAGTCATACAACGTGGGCGCGATGCGCGGCATGATCGACGTGCCGCCGCCGACGACGACCTCGAAGCCCTTGGTTCCGTCCTCGCGCACCTTGGAGATGAACGCGATGTCGTGGATGCCGGTGATCGAGCGGTCCTCGGCGGGCGTGCCGTCGAACGCGGTCTTGATCTTGCGCGGCATCAGCTGCGTCGTGGGGTGGCGCACGAAGTAGCGGACGTAGGCGCCGACGTAGGGCGTCGGGTCAAAGACCTCGCCCTCCAGGATCCCGGCCCACGGGTCGCCGGTCACGTTGCGGACGGTGTTGCCGCAGCCCTCGCGGGAGGAGAGCCCGGTCTCGCTCAGATCGCGGATCAGCGCCGCGGCGTCGCGCAGCGGCACGTGGTGGATCTGGATGTTCTGCCGCGTCGTGATGTGGCCCTTGTTCAGGGGCGCGTAGCGCTCGATCACGTCGGCGAAGTTGTCCATCTGGTCCGGCGTGACGCCGCCGAACGGCAGCTTGATCCTGATCATCTGGACGTCGGGCTGGCGCTGGCCGTAGACGCCCTGCTTCAGACGGAAGCCGATGTACTCGTTCTCGGGCGTGTCGCCGGCGAGGAACTTCTCGGCCTCGTTGTCGAAATCGTCGAACTCGCGGACGATCGCGGGGATGATCTGGCCGGGGACGTTCTCGTAGACCTCAGGGTTCTTGAGGCTCCCCTTGCGGCCAACGGTGGTGGGCTCCATGTGGGGGAAGGTAGCAAATCCCGATCGCAAATCCACCTTTTGCGTAAGCCGTTGCGGCACGGCGTTTTCTGCACGCTTTCGGTGCGGAAAACGTACCGTCAGACTGCCGCGCGGCGGCGCTCGAGCTCCGCGCGCTGCACGGCGTTGCCGGTGGCCGCGATCGCGCGGTCATAGGCGGCCGCTGCGGCGTCGGCCGCGCCGGTGCGGCGCAGGAGCTCGGCATGGGCGGCGTGCAGCGGCGCGTAGCTGTCCAGGCGTGGGTCGTCGAGCAGGGGGGCGACCAGCTCCAGGCCCGCCTCGGGCGCGCCCGCGAAGGCCAGCGCGGCGGCGCGGTTGATGCGGATCACGGGCGAGGGCGAGCGGCGGTCGAGCTCGGCGTAGAGCGCGGCGATCTCGACCCAGTCGGTGGCTGCGGTGTCCGTGGCGGTGGCGTGCAGGGCGGCGATCGCGGCTTGGAGTTGGTAAGGCCCCGGCGCTCGTGCTGCGATCGCCTGGTCCAGGGCGTGCGTGCCCTCGGCGATCCGGCCTTGGTCCCAGAGCGCCCGGTCCTGGCGGTCCAGCGCCACGTACTCGCCGCGTGCGTCGACACGGGCGTCGCGCCGGGCGTCCTGGAGCAGCATCAGCGCGAGCAGGCCGAGCACCTCGGGGTCGCCGGGCAGCAGGTTGACCAGCAGACGACCGAGGCGGATCGCCTCGCCGCAGAGCTCGCCGCGCACGAGCCGGTCGCCGTCGCTGGCCGCGTAGCCCTCGTTGAACACCAGGTAGATCACGGCCAGGACGCCGTTGCGCCGTTCGGGCAGCAACTCGGCCGGCGGGAGGCGATAGGGGATGTGCGCCGCGGCGATCTTGCGCTTGGCGCGCGTGAGCCGCTGGTACATCGTGGGCTCTGAGACCAAGAAAGCGTGGGCGACCTCCGCCGTCGTCAACCCGCCGAGCGATTTGACGGTCAGCGCGACGCGGGCGTCCAGCGCCAGCGCGGGGTGACAGCAGGTGAAGAGCAGGCGCAGGCGGTCGTCGGCGATGGCGCCGTCGTCGGGCACGTCGTCGTCTTCCTCCTCAACGGCAGTCGCCGTCTCGCGCGCCGCCAGCACGGCGAGGCGCTCGATGCGGTCGGCCAACCCGCGCTCACGCCGCAGGCGGTCGATCGCCTTGCGCCGCGCGGTCGTGGTGATCCACGCGCCAGGGCTGGCCGGGACGCCGTCGCGCGGCCACGTGGCGACGGCGGCGGCGAAGGCGTCCTGCAGCGCATCCTCGGCGAGGCTGAAGTCGCCGACCTGGCGGATGAGCGTCGCGAGGATCGCGGGGCCCTCGTCCTTGAAGGCCCTGGCGATCGCCGCGTCGGTCATGGGCCGTCGTACTCCATCAACGGGCGCACCTCGATCGAGCCGTACGGCGCGGACGGCACCTTGGCCGCCCACGCCAGCGCCGCCTCGCGGTCGGGCACGTCGATGAGGTAGTAGCCGCCGAGCATCTCCTTGGTCTCGGCGAACGGCCCGTCGGTGACGAGCGTCTCGCCGTCGCGGACCCGCACGGTGGTCGCCATGTCCAGGCCCTCGAGCGCGTTGTTGCCGAGGTCGATGCCCTCGTGTCGCAGCGCGGCGCCATAGGCCATCCAGGTCTCCAGCGACGCACGGGCGTTCGGGTCGTCGCGGATCTTCTGCGGGACGTAGAGCAGGAAGATGAACTTCATGTTGATGCTCAGCCCTGGTCGAAGACCATGACCGGACGCACCTCGACCGAGCCGTAGCCGACGCTCGGGATCTTGGCGGCCCAGGCCAGCGCGGCGTCGAGGTCGGGCACGTCGAGGAGGTAGTAGCCGGCCAGCATCTCCTTGGTCTCGGCGAACGGGCCGTCGGTGACCAACGACTCGCCGTCGCGCACGCGGACCGTCGTCGCGGTGTCCAGGCCCTGGAGGCCGTCACCGGCGACCATCACGCCCGACTCCTGGAGCTGCTGGGTGTAGGACATCCACGCGGACGTCTCGGCCTGCTCCGGGCTTGCGTCGGTCGGCGTGTAGATGAGCAGCATGTACTGCATGGAGGGCCTCCTGAAGGCGTTGGCGTCAGCCGGCGGTTCCGGCCGCTTCGAAGGATCGACGGACGGCCTTGGTCGATTCGACACCTTCTGGGTGTCGGAGGCAAGGCTGGCGCGTTGGCGCTCGGGTGTCTAGCCCCAGGGAACCGGGTCGCCCCAGGGCGACTGTCCATCGGGCTCGCGGCCCGTGGCCTCCAGCAGCGCGGCGCGCTGCCAGGGGTTCTGCTTGGGTGCGGCCTCCACGATCACCGGAGCGAAGTCGCGCAGGAACTGCTCCAGCGCCGCGACGACCGCGGCCGCCTCCTCTGGGGAGGCCGACGGCGCGACGATCTCCAGCTGGGGGCGGCGATTGGGCACGGCGCGAACCCTAGCGGCCGGGGCGCTCGACGAGAGAGAAGGCGAGGACCGGGATCTGGCGCCCCTCGCTGCGCTGCTCGTAGTCGGCGTACCCGACCGAGAAGCGCTTGGCCAGCGCCCACAGGCGGTCGTGCTCGGCGCCGGTGGCCTCTTCGCCGCGGAAGCGGCCCTCGTAGCCGCCGGCGTACAGCGTGACCTCGGGGTTGGCCTTCACGTTGTAATACCAAGCCGGATGGTGCGACTGGCCGAAGTTCGACGCCATCAGGATGACGCGGCCCGCGTCGGTGAAGTAGACGAGCGTGGCGGTGCGCTGCGCCCCCGTTTTGGCCCCGACGGTGGTGAGCAGGACGGCCGGGGTGAAGACCAGGGTCGAGAGGCGGCCGCGGCTCACGCGCACGATGGCAGGGTCGATCCGGCGCGAGATGTTCATCAGCGTCCACCGGCCTGCACGGGTGCGCGCCGGCGGCGTGATGATGCGCTTGGCCAGCGACGCGGGAGCTGTCGGATCGACCTCGGGAATCGGCACGGGCGCGAGCCTACCTGTGCTCCGATCGCTCGACAGCGGCGGCGAGCTCCTCGCCGGCGGTGGTGAAGCTCGCCTCCACCAAGGTGGCGGCGAGCTCGGCGTTGCCCGTGCGCAGCGCGGTGATGATCGCGGGATGGCTGCTCTCGCCGTGCGCGAACGCCTTGCGGGCAAACAGCCACAGGTCCATCCGCCGCAGTCGCGGCAGCAGGAGCTCGACCGAGACGATCAGGTCTGGGTCGTCGGCGGCGTCGAGGATCACGCGGTGGAAGGCGTCGTCGGCCGCGATGCCGTCTTGGACGCGACCGTCGGTCAGCGCGGCGACGTAGTCGGCGTCGTGGGCGGCCAGGTGGTCGTAGTCGGCGTCGGTCAAACGGTCGGCGGCGCGCCGGGTGGCGGCGCCGTGCAGCTCGGCGGCGGTGCCGAAGGCCTCGCGTGCCAGCTTGAGGTCGAAGGGGACGGGCTCGTACGTCATCGGCATCTCGTTCTCTGGCAACGCTAACCGCGCCCGAAGGTCACGACGGTGGGGCTACCACGACCGTGGATCTACTCTTGGTCGATGCCTGACGTCGCTGTTCTGGATTACGACGCGGTGCTCGCTGCGGTCTCGCCACGTGAGGCGATCGACCGCACGCGCGACGCGTTCCTGCGCCATCGGCGGGACGAGTGGCTGATGCCGGCCAAGGTCTACCTCGAGTCGGCGCCGCACGGCGACTTCCGTGCGATGCCGGCGCTCGGCGGCGGTCTGGCGATCCTGAAGTGGATCTCGTCGTTTCCGTCCAACCCGGCGCGGGACCTGTCGACGGTGATGGGGATCCTGCTGGTCAGCGACGCGGAGACCAGCGAGCCGATCGCGATGCTCGACGCGCGCTCGGTCACCGCGCTGCGCACGGGCGCGGTCGCGCCGGTGGCCGCGCGGGCGCTGGCGCGCGCCGATGCGGCGACGGTGGGGATCGTCGGCTGCGGCCTGCATGGCGCCTGGACGGCGCGCTGCCTGGCCACCGACGGCTACGGGCCGGGCGTCTGCTGCGATCCGCGACCTGAGGCGGCGGCCGCGCTGGCCAACGAGTTGGGGTGGTCGGTCGGGACGCGCGAGGAGGCGCTGGCCGCCGACGTCGTCTGCTGCATCACGCCCGGTGCGGAGATCGTCGTCGACACCGGCGACCTGCGCCCCGGGCAGCACTACAACATGCTCGGCGCCGACGGCCCCGGCAAGGCGGAGGCGACGATCG
Organism: Baekduia sp.; assembly: GCF_035996765.1. NCBI lineage: Bacteria > Bacillati > Actinomycetota > Thermoleophilia > Solirubrobacterales > Baekduiaceae > Baekduia > Baekduia sp. Next base: position 14,817 of record NZ_DASYJG010000092.1, on the reverse strand, counting down.
GCGCCGTCGCCGCCTGCACGCTCTTCTGCGACGAGTGGGCCCAGGCGTCGCATGGCGGCGAGCTGACGGGCGCGGTCGAGGAAGGTCTCGTGACGCGCGACCGCGTCACTGATCTCGGCGCGGTCCTGGCCGGCGAGGCGCCCGGCCGCGCGGACACCGGCGCCGTCACGCTCTTTGACTCCACCGGCCTGGCGATCCAGGACCTCGCGATCGCCGCGGCGGCCGTCGAGGCGTGGCGCGAAGGCCGCGTGCAGGCGCAGACCGTCAGGTTGTAGGTCTACGTCTAGGTGGCCGGACCATGCTGGCCCTTGATCGACGGTGCGCCCGGGGCCACCTTGTAGGTCCAGGTCGCTGACGGCAGCTTCTTGGTGGACTTCTTCTTGATGGTGTCCATCCGGACCAGCTCGCAGGTGAAGCCGTTCGCGCTCGCGGTGACCGCGCCGAAGCCGTGGTGGTCGAAGTCGGCGTTGTCGACCTGCGGGTTGATCCCGCGCAGCGCGTCGATCACCACGGCCGACGTCGCAGGGTTGGCGTCGTTGCCCTGGATCTTGTTGCCGGCGCCCGCGTCGAGGGTCGTCTCGCCCAGCGACTGGGAGGTGATCGAGCCGCCGACCAGCTCGGTGGCGACCGTGTCGCCGGTGGAGCCGTCGCCGGTACGCACGTCGCCGGCGATGAACGTGTGGATGTCGCCCGTGACGAACACCACGTCCTTGATCTGCTTGTCGCGGATGTGGGTCAGCAGCTCCTCGCGCTCCTGCGGGTACCCCAGCCAGTTGTCGTAGGTGTAGTTGGCGCCGCCGAGCACCCGCGTCGGCATGATCGTCACCTCGTTGGCCATCACCTTCCACTTGGCCTTCGAGGATGCGAGCGCGTCCTTGACCCAGTTCATCTGCGGCCGCCCGAGGAAGTCGCGCGGCTGGTTGTAGTCGGCGCACGGCGCGACGACCGCGTCGTCACACGGCTGGTTGTCGCGGTAGGTCCGCTGGTCCATGACGATGAGGTCGACGTTGGCGCCGAAGGAGAGCTTGCGGTAGAGCTTCTCGCCACCGGGGAAGGCCGGCATGTTCTCGAAGAACGCCTGGCGCCCCGCCTTCTTGCGCGCCAGGCTGAAGCGCTTGGCGGGCGGCAGGCCGCCGTCGGCCGGCTTGCCCGCGTAGTTGTCCTGGACCTCGTGGTCGTCCCAGAGCATCACCATGGGGAACCTGGCGTGCACGGCGCGCAGCAGCGGGTCGGTGCGGTAGAGCTGGTACTTGGCGCGGTAGTCGGCCAAGGTGATGGCCTCGCGCACGATGTCGGGGTTGTTGGGGTTCTCGCTGCCGATCTTGTCGTCGCGGACGCCGGTGCCATTTGCGATCGAGTGATAGGCCTCGGCGTAGATGTAGTCCCCGAGGCAGACGACGAAGTCGTAGTCGCCGTCGGCCATGACGTCGAGCGCGTTGTAGAAGCCGTGCGTGTAGTCCTGGCAGGAGAAGAACGCGAACTTCACCGGCGCCTTGGAGTCGGCCGGCAGCGCGGTCCGGAAGCGGCCGACGGCGCTGTCGGCGCTCTTGGAGGAGAAGCGGTAGTAGTACTCCTCGTGGGCCTTGAGCCCGGCCACGCGCGCCTTGACCGCGTGGTTGGAGGCCGCGCCGGTCTTGACGTTCTTGCGCGCGACCACGTGGCGGAAGGACTTGTCGGTCGCGACCTCCAGCTCGATCGTGCCGGTCCCGCCGCCGCCGGACGGATCGAAGCGCGTCCACAGGCTGACGCCCTTGGGCGTCGGGTCGCCGGAGACGACGCCGTCGGGGAAGTGGCCGCCCTGCAGCGGCCGGGTCTTCGCCGAGGCCAGCGGCGTCGCGAGCGACGTCGGGACCAGGACGGTGGCGGCGGCGCCACTGGCGCGCGCGACGAACTGACGGCGGGTCGTCTCCATGGCGCGAACCTACATCCACCGGGTGTCACCCGTGTGAAGGTTCGCTTGCGCGCGTCAGACCGGGCGCATGACCTTGGTGTGCGACCCCGCGAGGAAGTCGGCGGGGTTGCGCGGCAGGCCGGCGCGCTCGGGCGAGTCGTAGTAGGCCTTCTCGACCGGCTCCCAGCCGTCGGGCGCGTCGTGGCCGACCACCCAGGTGAAGGTGGTGTCCTCGAGATCGCGCCAGGCGCCGAGCACGGTGAAGCCGTGGGCCGCCCGCGCCGGCACGATGTGGTCGCGCCACAGCGCGACGAACTCCTCCATCGCACCCTCGCGGACCTGGTACGTGCGGACCTGGCAGAGCATGCGCGGCAGCCTACGCTGCCGCGGTCTGCTCGCGCAGGAACGGCAGGACGGCCGCGGCGACGCCCGCCGGGTCGTCGGCCAACGGCCAATGGCCGCTGGCGGGCAGGACCGTCACGTGCGCGTCACGGAAGACCTCGCGCTGGCGCTCGGCGAGGCGCAGCTTCAAGTACGGGTCCTTGGCGCCCCAGACCACCAGCGTCGGTCGCGGATGCTCGCGCAGCCGCGGCGCGACGGCCTCGGCGTGCGGCCCGGCCGGCGTGTTGCGGTAGAGCTTGAGGACCGCCCGCCGCGTCGCCTTGTCGGCGTAGAGGTCGAACAGCTCGTCGGCGTAGGCCATGGGGAACGTCGGCGGGTTGGTGCGCTTCATGAACTGCCGGAAGCCGCCGCGCGTCGAGCTCATGAAGAACAGCTCACCGAGGACCGGCGTGCGCCAGACCTTGGCCAGCGCGTGCCAGCCCTCGCGCAGGAGCACGCCGGTGTTGATGAGCACGGTCGAGGCATGCAGGTCCGGGTTGTCGGCCGCCCACTGCAGGCCCCACGGGCCGCCGAAGTCATGCAGGACGAGGTGGACGCGGCGCACGCCGAGTTGCTCGAGCGCGCCGGTGAGATGCGCGGCGTACCCGTCCACCGTGTAGGGGAGATCGCGCGGCTTGTCGGCCCCGCCGTAGCCGGGCATGTCGAGCGCGATCGCCCGCGCGAAGGCTCCGGCGGGCTCCAGCAGCCTGGTCCAGTGGGCGGCCATGCCCGGGTTGCCGTGGACGAAGACGATGGCCTCCTCGGCGCTCGCCGGGCCGGCCTCCAGGACGGGCGAGCGCACGCCGTTGACGGTGACCGCGGAGGAGCGCAGCGTGGTCGCATCGCCGGTCGCCGCCGCTGCCTCACCGCTCATCGTGCCACCGCCATCGCCATCCCGCGCGCCAAGCGGCGCGGCGTCATGATCCGGTCCAGCGGCTCGGCACGGGCCGCCACGGCGGCCATCATCGCGGCGGTCTGCGGGTCGCGCGTGGCCGCGCGGTGCATCGCGCGCTCCAGGACGTTCATCTCGCGGCCGCTGGCGAAGTCCGACGTCTGCAGGTGGTGCAGCGCCAGCCCGCGCCGGTGCTTGCGCCGGTAGCGCTGCAGCGCCGGGTCCGGATCGGCGCCTGCGGTCAGCGCGCCGGCGAGCTCGTCGGCCAGCCAGGCCGCGGACTGCAGCGCGAAGCCGACGCCGACGCCCCAGACAGGGTCGCTGGCCTGCGCCGCGTCGCCGACGAAGGCGATGCCGGGCCGAGCGGCGGGGCGGCGCACGTTGGGCAGGTCGAGCTTGCCGATCATCGGTCCGACGCGCGTGGCGCCGGGAAGGTCGGGCGCGCGGTCGAGCGCTGCGAAGGCCTTCAGGAACGCGGCCTCCTTGTCGGCCTTGAACTCCGGCAGGCGGTCCTTGTGCAGGAACAGCGCGGCGACGGTCACGCCGTCGTCGTTCGGGAAGCAGTAGAGGATGTCGCGGCCGGTCAGCCACATCTGGGAGTGGCCGGGCGCGCTCTCCAGCTCCAACCCCTCGTAGTAGCCCATGTAGCCGAAGCGGCCATGGGGCAACACGCGGCCGGGGATGTCGGCCAGGCGTGCGATCGAGGAGCCGCGGCCGTCGGCGCCGACGACGACCTGCGCGTCGATCGCGACCTCCTCGCCGGAGGTCGTGCGGCCGCGCAGGCCGGAGGGGCGGCCCGTGGCGTCGCGCGAGACGGCGTCGACGGTGACGCCCTGGCGGACCTCCACGTTCGGGGTCCGGGCCGCGAGCTCGCGCAGCATCGGGTCGAGCTTCTCGCGCCGCAGGTTGTAGCCGTAGCCGTCGTCGGGCATCGAGTACCACCCCGCCTCGGTCCACACGTCCAGACCGTTGCGCAGCGCTCCTGCGCGTTCCATCGTGGCGTCGATGCCGAGCCGTTGGAGCACCGGTGTGGCGCCCGCCTGGATGAAGTGCGAGCACACGACCTTGTAGTGCTCGGGCTTGGGGCTCTTCTCGAGCACCGTCACGTTGATGCCCTGGCGGCCCAGCAGGGCGGCCAAGGCACACCCGGCGACGCTGCCACCGGCGATGACCACATCCGTCTGTTCCGGCATGGTCGAAAGCTATCGCTGTGAGTTGCTTCGCGCAACTCTGTGCCGTATGTGGCTTGTGGCGGTCTCAGCCGGCGGGCAGCGTGAGCCGGTGCGAGCGGGCGATCTCTTCGGCCAGCTCCGCGCCGACCCCTGCGGCTTCGGCGAACGCGGGCCACTTGCCCACGACCTCGCCGACCTCGGCGAGGATCGCCCGTGCGCGTCCGCGCGTGAGGCCGGCGAGGCGCTCGACCCCTCGGAGGTCGGCGATCGTGAACCCGTCGCGCTTGCCGTTGATCGACATCTGATGGCGGTCCAGCCACGGGTTGCCGGCCTTCCACGCCCACGTCACGTCGTAGGCGGGCGCGAGCGACCACGCACCGCTGCGGTCCATGAGGAAGGCAATGTTCTTGACGTGGTCGTCCTGGTTGCGGGCGACGACGTTGAAGACCATGCGACGAAACTGCTGCTCGACGGCCGGTGTGCCCAGCCCGAGCTTGCGCATGAGCAGCAGCGCGCGCTCGTAGCTGTAAATCCCAGGCTCGTTGTAGCTGATGTGCTCCAGCGCCCCGAGCGTCTGCACGTGCAGCTTGCCGCCGCCGTCGGGACGGTCGAAGCGGCGGGTCATGAAGTGATGGCGCCCGTTCTCGGCCAGCAGCCGGGACTCGGTCATCTCGATTCCGGCCGCGACAGCCATGCTGGCGTAGGCGAACTCGATCAGGCCCCAGCCCTGCGGATCCTGGAGGCCGTGATCGCCGGCGCGGGCGACGCCGTCGAATTTCAGCAGCCACTGGCGGAAGCCCGGCTCGGCATCGACCTGCCCGGAGCGGACCTGGCCGGTGGCGTCGTTGTAGGCGATGATCGCCTTCGGGCGTGCGCCGCCGGCGGACGTGCCGACCTCCAGGATCGCGCGCATCGCTGCCTCCTCAGGGTGCTCGGAGAGTTCGGCCACGAAGGCCGAGCGCTGCGCGAGAACCTCGCTGGCGAGCGCGACCAGCCCGCCGACCTGGAGATCTGTGGCGTCATCGCTCTGAGGTCCCTGCGCGGGCTCGAACTCCAGCGCGCCCATCGCGCGGGAGCCGACGTAGCAGAGGCGCTGCACGACGTCGAAGCTCGCCTCGTCGCGACCCTGGGAGGCCAGCCAGGCGTCGACGAGCGCGGTGCCCCAGCGGTCGGGGAGGGCGTCGGCCAGCAGGCCGGGCAGCCCGCGGAAGGCGTCGGCGGGCAGGCCGGGAAAGCGGTAGGGAACATTGCGCAACGGCATTTGCGCCGGTGACAGCTGGAGCCCGCTGCGCACGAACGCCTCGTCGTACTGGAACGTCGCGTAGCGCTCCCGTCCCGCGATCGAGACCGCCGCGATGCGACTGCCCCAAAGCGTCACGGCCGCGATCGTCATCGGGTGGGCTCCGCCTCGTCACCCCAGCGCCACGGCGCGGCTTCTTTGGCCGCTGGATCGTCGCTTGATGTGCGCACCCGCTGGCGCTCCCCGCGACGCTCGCGCTCCAGTTGGGCGATCGGGAATGCGATGGTCTCGGGGATCGCCGCATCCAGCGCGCCGAGCAGCCCGAGCGTCCGCAGGAGCCGGATCAGCGAGGTCATCTGCACCGACTCACCACGCTCGAGGCGCTGGAGCGTCGCGCGCCCGATGCCCGCCTCCTTGGCCAGTTCGGCCTGCGTGCGGTTGCGCGCGACGCGATGGCGCGCGAGCCGCTGCCCGAGCTCGGCGAGCGCCGCGTCGTCGGTGAGAAGCTCTGTGAGATGCATCAGTTCTGAGGCGTTAAGGCCGTTTCCGGGGATAAAGCATCGAAAGCGATGCTTAGTCTACCATGGAGTGGCCGCCGTCAAGCCTCAGTTCTGATGCTTTATCCTTGATATCGGGGATAAAGCATCAAGATTGATGCGCTAACGCTAGAGTGGGATGTTGCCGTGCTTGCGCTTCGGGCCCGGCTCGCGCTTGGTCTGCAGCGTATGCAGCGCGTTGATGAGCTTGGGGCGCGTCTCGTGCGGCGTGATCACATCGTCGATGTAGCCGCGTTCGGCCGCGCTGTAGGGGTTGGCGAAGCGCGCCTTGTAGTCGTCCATCAGCTTCTTGCGCCGCTCCTCGGGCGTCGGCGAGGACGCGAGATCGCGGCGGTAGATGATGTTGACCGCGCCCTCGGGGCCCATGACCGCGACCTCGGCCTGCGGCCAGGCAAAGTTGAAGTCGGCCAGCAGGTGCTTGGAGGCCATGACGTCGTAGGCGCCGCCGTAGGCCTTGCGGGTGATGACCGTGATCTTCGGGACCGTCGCCTCGGTGTAGGCGTACAACAGCTTGGCGCCGTGGCGGATGATGCCGCCCCACTCTTGGCTGGTGCCCGGCAGGAAGCCCGGCACGTCGGTGAAGGTGATGATCGGGATGTTGTAGGCGTCGCACGTGCGGACGAAGCGCGCGGCCTTGGCCGAGGCGTCGATGTCCAGCACGCCGGCCATGTGCGCCGGCTGGTTGCCGACGACGCCGACCGCGAAGCCGTCCAGGCGCGAGAAGCCGCAGATGATGTTCTTGGCGAAGTGCTCGTGGATCTCGAAGAACTCGCCGTCGTCGACCACCAGCCGGATGACGTTGCGCATGTCATACGGCTTGTTGGGGTTGTCGGGGACGGCGGAGTCGAGCTCCTCGTCCATGCGGTTGGGGTCGTCGGTCGGCGCCAGCCGCGGCGGGATCTCCAGGTTGTTCTGCGGCAGGAACCCCATGAAGTAGCGGGTGTCCTCGAGCAGCTGGTCCTCGTCGTCGGCCGCGAGGTGGGCGACGCCGGACTTCGTGTTGTGCGTCATCGCGCCGCCGAGCGACTCGAAGTCCACCTCCTCGCCCGTGACCGTCTTGATGACGTCGGGGCCGGTGATGAACATGTGCGAGGACTCCTTCACCATGAATATGAAGTCGGTGATCGCCGGTGAGTAGACCGCGCCGCCCGCGCACGGGCCCATGATCAGGCTGATCTGCGGGATGACGCCCGAGCACTTGACGTTGCGCACGAAGACGTCGCCGTAGGCGCCGAGCGAGACGACGCCCTCCTGGATCCGCGCGCCGCCGGAGTCGTTGATGCCGATCACGGGGCAGCCGATCTTGGCCGCGAGATCCATGATCTTGCACATCTTCTCGGCCATGACCTCGCCGAGCGAGCCGCCGAAGACGGTGAAGTCCTGGGAGAAGACGCAGACCTTGCGCCCCTCGATCGTGCCGTGGCCGGTCACGACCGCGTCGCCCCACGGACGCTGCTTCTGCATGTCGAAGTCGATCGTGCGGTGGCGCACGAACGTGTCGAGCTCCTGGAACGAGCCCGGGTCCAGCAGCTTCTCGATCCGCTCGCGGGCGGTCAGCTTGCCGCGGGCGTGCTGCTTCTCCTCGGCCTCGGGCGAGGAGTGCATGGCCGCCTCGCGCAGCTCGTTGAGCTGGGCGAGCTTCTCATCGAAGGTCTCGGGGTTGTGCTGGCGCTGGGTCATGGGCGGCGGCGAACTCTAGTTCGCCGGCCCGGCCGTGCGCCGCGCGACCCCGGGTCAGCCGCGCGAGAAGGGGCGGTGGTGCGCGGAGCCGAGGTCGTCGAGCACGCCGACGAGGACGGCTTCGACCTGCTCGGGATCGAACGCCGCGGTGGCAGCCGCGGCGCTGGCGGTGATCTCGCCGTCGAGTTCGGGCTCGGCGATCTCGGGGGTTTCGATGGCGTCCCGGACCTCGACGGCCTCGGTGATCTCGGCGACGGGCTCTGGTTCGGGCTCCGGCTCCGGCTCGGCCGCGACGGGCTCGATGAGGGGTTCAGCGGTCCGACGACGGCGCCGCAGCCGGGCGAAGAGGCCGCGTCGCGGCTCTGGCGTCGCGACGATCTCTTCGACCACCTCGGCCTCGACCGGCGCCGCGTCCTTGTCTGCCTCGGGCTCGGGCTCCTCGGCCACGATCTCCGGCTCCGGCTGGGCCTCCACGACCTCTGCCTCTACCTCTTCGACCTCAACCTCGGCGTCGTCCGTCGCGATCGCCTCGGCCGTGATCGTCACCTTCGTTCCCCAGCCGGAGGCCTCGAGCTCCACTGTGCCGCGTGCGCGGTCGCCCTCCCAGACGACGGTGGTCTCGGCCTCCAGCCGGGTGATGCGGATCTCGCCGAACTCGCCGAGGTGGCGCGCCAGGGTGCTGACGTCGCTGACCTCGGCCCAGATCTCGGGCGGAGACTTCACGAGGGTGCGCTGTGCTCGAGGCTCGGGCATCGGCTTGGTGTTCGCCTCTCGGCGCGGCGATCCCTGCGTCGGCAAGCCCCTGCAAGGGATGTCCCGCGGCGAGCGCGTCAGTGTCAACGCGCCAACTTCACCAGGATCTCCCTGATGTACGGGCAGCTCCCTTCACCGATTCTTCACTTCCACGTAGATTGCTCCGCGCGGCGCCCAGCGCGGGAGCTGGTGAACCGTCCAGCAAGGTCCTGCAAACCAGTCAGTTGGGAGTCCGTAGTGCATTTCAGGTCCAAGACCGCGTTCGCGGTAGCCGTGGCGAGCCTCGCCGCCGTCCCCGGGGTCGCCTCGGCGGCCACCAAGTCCGTGGACATGGGTACGCCCCTGTCCGCGCAGAAGGCCATTCAGAAGGCCGGGTCCGACGCCAACGCGTTCTTCCCGAGCAGCATCTCGGTCCACGTCGGCGACAAGGTCAAGTTCGTGCCGACGGGCTTTCACACCGTCGAGCTGCTCGGCAAGGGCGCCAAGCCCACGCCGCTGCTCAGCCCGAACGGCCAGCTGACGGCTGAGAAGGACGCCGCCGGCGCCGACTTCTGGTTCAACGGCCAGCCGCAGATCGGCTTCACGCCGTCGCTGCTCGCGGGCCTCTACGGCAAGTCGGTCAGCTACAACGGCAGCAAGACCATCCAGTCCGGCCTGCCGCTGGCCAACAAGCCCAAGCCCTTCACGGTCACGATGAAGAAGGCCGGCACGTTCACCTACCTCTGCACGGTGCACACGGGCATGAAGGGCACGATCAAGGTCGTGGCCAAGAGCAAGCCGGTGCCGAGCGCGAAGGCCGACGCCAAGCGCGTAGCCGCCCAGGCCGCCGCGGCGATCAAGGTCGCCAAGGGCCTGGCTGCGACCAAGCCGCCGGCCAACACCGTCAGCGTCGGCGGGGCCGGTGCCGGTGGCGTGGAGAGCTACAGCTTCTTCCCGTCGTCGCTCACCGTCGCGGCCGGGACGACCGTGACGTTCACGATGGCCAAGGCCTCCTACGAGGTCCACACCGCCACGACCGGCCCGGGCGACCCCGAGAAGGATCCGAAGAGCTACCTCGGCGCGCTTGCCGCATCGGTCAACAGCCCGGCGTTCGACAGCGCCGCGATCTACCCGAGCGACGTGCCGGGCGCGCCCGCTGCGCTGACGACGACCTCGCACGGCAACGGGTTCTGGAACTCCGGAGCGCTGGACTCCGCCAGCGCGACGGCGCAGTTGCCCTCGTCCAACGCGGTGACGTTCGCCGCGCCGGGCACCTATCAGTTCTACTGCATGATCCACCCGTTCATGCACGGGACGGTCACCGTCAAGTGAGACGGCTGGCCACGATCGTGGCCATCTGCGCGTGGGGGGCGGCGGCTGCGGCCGCCGCCCCCGTCGCGTCGGGCGCCGTGCGCGAGTACTGGGTCGCCGCGGTGCCCACGACCTGGAACATGATCCCCAACGGCCGTGACGCGATCACCGGCACGACCTACGACACGGCGCAGTCGGTGTTCCCCACGGTGGTCTACCGCCGCTACACGCGCGGTTGGAAGCACCCACTGTTCAACAACCCGACGCAAGGCGGCAACCAGGACCTGATCCCGGGCCCGCTGCTGCAGGCGCGGACCGGCGACCGCTACGTCATCCATTTCAAGAACCGCGACAGCGCGTTCCGGCGCCCGCACTCGATGCACTTCCACGGCGTGCACTACAAGCCCAGCTCCGACGGCGCCTACGTGCCCGGCTTCTCGGGCGGCGACGCTGATGTCAAATACGGCAAGACGTGGACCTATCGGCTAACCGCCGGGCGCGACTCGCGTGGCGTCTGGCCCTATCACGACCACTCGCCGTCGATGGACGACTCGATCGCCGGCGGCATGTACGGGATGCTCTCGATCCTCGGGCGCCACGAGGCCGCGCCGGACCGTGAGTTCGTCGTGGTCTTCGCCGAGATGGGTGCGTTCCAGACGATCGACGGGCGCGCGTTCGTCGGCAACACGCCGGTCTTCACGTCGAAGGTCGGCCAGCTCGTGCAATGGGACGTGATGGCGATGGGCTCCGAGCACCACACCTTCCACGTCCATGGCCATCGCTGGATCGCGCCGGACGGCACGCCGCGTGACACCCAGACGGTCGGGCCCGCCGAGAGCTTCCGGATTCGCTGGCGCGAGGAGGATCCCGGCACGTGGCTGTATCACTGCCACGTCGAGCAGCACATGATGCAGGGGATGATCGGCACCTACCACGTGACGCGCGCATGAGGCGCCGCGCGCTTGTTGCTGGCGCCGTTGCGCTCCTCGCTGTCGCACCCGTCGCGCGGGCGGCGCACATGCCCGGCATGGACATGACCATGGGCGGCGCCGACGCGGGCGCACCGCCGGCAGCGAGCATTCCCATCGGCTTCGCCGCGTTCGGGACGCCGCGCGTCGACGTCGTTGCGGGCGACGCCGTGCAGTGGTCTAACGACAGCTCGCGTGCGCACGACATCGTCGCCACCGACGGCTCGTTCGACTCCGGTCGCGTCATCGTCGGCGACCACTACGCGCACCGCTTCAGCACGGTCGGGGCCGTCCCCTACTACTGCTCGCTGCACCCGTTCATGACCGGCGAGATCGACGTGCACGAGGTCGTGCTCGACGCGCCGACCCTGCGTGCCGGCTCGGGCAAGCCCTATGTGTTGACCGGGCGCGTCGCGGCGGGCGTCACCGGCAGTGTGGCGATCGAGGGTGACGACGGCGGCGGGTTCGTGCCGATCACCACCACGCCCGTCGCTACCGACGGGACGTTCCGGACCGCGGTCGTGCCGCACACGACGACGTCCTACCGCGCGCAGGTCGACGACGATCAGAGCCCGGCCGTGCAACTGCTCGTCCTCGACCACGCCGTGGCCGTCCACGCGATGCGCCGCAAGGGCGGGACCACGGCCATCGACGTCCGGGTCACGCCGGCCGCCCCCGGGCAGACGGTCGTCTTGCAGGAGCGGCTGCGCGAGCGCTTCGGCTGGTGGCCGATCTCCACGGTCAAGCTCGACGCGCGCTCGGCCGCGCACTTCGTCGTGCCACGCGGCGCCGCGGTGCCCGCGCGCGTGCTGCTCACCCTGCGCGACGGCGCGACCGAGCTGGCCCGCAGCGCGACCGTGCACGTCGGCACCACGCGCTCACACCACCACCACTAGCCCCACCAGTCACCACCCAGCCACGTCGAGGGACGACTGATGGTCCTCTACGGATCATCAGTCGTCCCTCGACGTGGCTGGGTGGTGACTAAGGCTTGGCCGCCATGAAGAAGATCGCGACGAGCACGAGGGCGATGACCGCGAGGCCCGCGGCTGCGACGCGGCGGAAGAGCTCGTCGTACTCCGCTGAGAGCTCGCCGCCGGCCTCGATGTCGCGCGTGGCGAGCGCGGCGAGCCTCCGGTCGCTGGGCGCGAAGAACATGCCGCCCAGGCCGCCGATAAGGACCAGGATCACCAGCGGGACCGAGACCCAGACCTCCGACCACGCGTGCAGCTTGCTGGCCAGGTAGATCCCGCAGACCAGCACGACGGCGAGCCCGGGAGAGACGACCATCCGTCCAATGCGAGCGCTCAGCTCGTGGATCACCGGCATCGCCTGCGGATGGTTCCTGCGCGCCCACGGCATGAACGCCGGGTAGGCGAAGAACGAGCCGAACGCGACGACGACGCCCATGATGTGGACGGCGAGGACGACGCCGTAGAACGTGATCGACGCGAGGACCATGGCCTAGAAGGTGGGCCCGAACTTCTGACGGGTGGCGCTGGCGGAGATCACGGTCGCCATCAGAAGTTTGGCTGGTACTTGCCGAAGACGTCCTGCATCGCTCCGCAGACCTCGCCCATCGAGGCGCGGTCGCGCAGCGCGTCCTTGATGGCGGGCAGCAGGTTGTCGCTGCCGCGCGCGGCGGTGCGCAGTTGCTCGAGGCGCTCGTCGACCTTGGCCTGATCGCGGTTGGCCTTGAACTCCTTCAGGCGCGTGACCTGCTGGTTCTCGGATTCGGGGTCGACGCGCAGGAGGTCCGGGACCTCGATCTCGTCCTCTTCGTACTTGTTGACGCCGACCACGATGTCCTGACCGAGGCGGTAGCGCTCCTGGTAGCCCCACGCCGACTCGTCGATCTCGCCGGTGATGAACTGGATCGCGTTGACGGAGCCGCCGAGCTCGTCCACCTTCGCGATCAGCTCGTTGGCGCGCGCTTCGATCTCATCCGTCAGCGACTCGACGAAGTAGGAGCCGGCGAACGGATCGACGGTGTCGCTTGCGCCCGACTCGTGCGCGAGGATCTGCTGCGTGCGCAGCGCGATCTTGGCGGCGTGCTCGGTCGGCAGCGCCAGCGCCTCGTCAAAGCCGTTGGTGTGCAGTGACTGGGTGCCGCCGCAGACGGCGGCGAAGCCCTGCAACGCGACGCGCACGATGTTGTTCTCCGGCTGCTGCGCGGTCAACGTGACGCCGCCGGTCTGCGTATGGAAGCGCAGCATCGTCGCCTTCGGATTGGTGGCGCCGAAGCGGTCGCGCATGATGTGCGCCCACATGCGGCGCGCGGCGCGGAACTTCGCCACCTCCTGAAAGACGTTGTTGTGCCCATTGAAGAAGAACGCCAGCCGTGGCGCAAAATCGTTGACGTCCAGGCCCGTCTCGATCGCGGCCTGCACGTAGGCGATGCCCGATGAGAGCGTGAAGGCGACCTCCTGCACGGCGGAGCAGCCCTTCTCGCGGAAGTGATAGCCGGAGATCGAGATCGTGTTCCACTTCGGCACGCGCTCGTGGCAGTACCGGAACAGGTCGGTCGTCAGCCGCATCGTTGGCACGGGCGGGTAGATGTAGTTGCCGCGTGCGATGTACTCCTTGAGGACGTCGTTCTGGGTGGTGCCGCGCAGCAGCTCGCTGGGCACGCCCTGCTCCTCGCCGACGAGCTCGTACAGCAGCAGCAGGCACGCGGCCGGTGCATTGATCGTCATGGAGGTGGAGACCTCGTTCAGCGGAATGCCGTCAAAGGCGGTGCGCATGTCGTCGATCGTGTCGATCGCCACGCCGGTGCGGCCGACCTCGCCGAGGCAGCGCGGATTGTCGGAGTCCAGGCCAAGCTGGGTGGGCAGATCGAAGGCCATCGAGAGGCCGGTCGAGCCCTTGGAGAGCAGGTAGCGGTAGCGCTCGTTGGACTCCTTGGCTGAGGCGTAGCCGGCGTACTGGCGCATCGTCCACGTCTGCTTGCGGTACATCTCGCGGTGCACGCCACGCGTATACGGAAACGCGCCGGGCTCGCCGAGGTCGAGCTGCTCGGGCAGGTCGGACTCGCCATACAGTGGCTCGATCTCGATGCCCGAGTCCGTGAAGTGGCGGGGGTCGTCGGCCCCCACGATCGGTGCGACGCTCAGATTGTCCTCGGGATCGCTCATGCTCGGCAAGAGATCATATGGACCCACGCCGGCCTCCCGGCAGGTCGTGCGGGTGGGGCCCGAGTATCCTGCCGGTGATGGCTACCTGCCTAGTGACCGGTGGCGCCGGCTTCCTCGGTTCGCATCTGTGCGATGAGTTGCTCGCGCGCGGCCACCGCGTGATCTGCGTGGACAACCTGGAGACCGGCTCGCTCGTGAACATCGAGCACATCCGCGATCCCGAGCGGTTCGTGCACCTGAACTTCGACATCATCGAGCCGTACGTCGTTGATGAGCCGGTGGACTTCGTCTACCACCTCGCCTCGCCGGCCTCGCCGATCGACTATCTGCGGTTGCCGCTGCACACGCTGAAGGTCGGCTCCTACGGCACCCACCACACGCTCGGCCTGGCCAAGGCCAAACGGGCGCGCTTCCTGATCGCCTCCACGAGCGAGGTGTACGGCGATCCACAGGAGCACCCGCAGTCCGAGGGCTACTGGGGCCACGTCAACCCGATCGGTCCGCGCGGGGTCTATGACGAGGCCAAGCGCTATGCCGAGGCGCTGACGATGGCCTATCACCGCCAGCAGGGCGTGGACACGGCGATCGTGAGGATCTTCAACACATATGGCAGTCGCATGCGCCCGCATGACGGGCGTGCGATCCCGACCTTCCTGCGCCAGGCGCTGGCGGACAGGCCGATCACCGTGTTCGGCGATGGCTCCCAGACACGGTCCTTTTGCTACGTCAGCGACTTGATCCGCGGAATCATCGCGTTGGCGGAGTCCGGCCACCATGACCCGGTCAACATCGGCAACCCGGATGAGTTCACATTGCTGGAGCTGGCGGAGACGGTCAGGGAGCTGACGGGATCGAGCTC
>NZ_DASYJG010000091.1:0-16377 GCF_035996765.1 Baekduia sp. | reverse complement strand
CCACCCGACCAGCGGACCATGTCCCGCCACAACTCCTGCTCATTGAGGATCGCGCTTTGCGTGACGTCCACAGCAGCCATCTCCGACCTCTCTTCGCATCGAACCCCGGTGTGCCGTTCGTGACGCGCTAGTAGAACACCGTGCGTGCCAGGTGCGCCGGCCGCGCGAGGTAGGCCGGCTCGCAGCCGCGGTTCCAGAGCCAGTTGTCCAACAACCGCGGCGGGACGTCGAGCCGGGCGGCCAGCCCCTCGCAGGCGTGCACCGCGCACGCGCGCAGCTCGCGCTCCTCGACACCGCCCGGCTCCAGCAGCTCGCCGCGGTCGATCCGCGCCACGAGCGCATCGTCGACCACCAGTACGCCGTCCAGGCGCAGCACGTGCGGCAGGAAGTTGTCGGCGAACACGGTCAGCTCGTCGACGTCCTCAAACGGTGCGACGCCTGCGAGCACGAGGTCGTTGGCCGTGATCTGCGCGCGCTTGAAGAAGCCCACGTCCTGGAAGAACGCCATGCCGTCGGCCAGCTGCGCAGCGAAGCGCGCCGCCGAGCCATCGGCCGCCGCGATCATGTCCAGCGCGTCGCGCCCGTCGACAAACGCGCCCAGCTGCGCCAGGCCCTCGGCGAAGAGCGCCATCAGCGGATGCGCGGGATCCTCGTCCAAGACGTCGGCGATGGCGGCCGCGTCCACCGCTCCCAGCTCAGCGCCCCACCACGGCGCGCCGCCGCGCCCACGCACGAACGCCGTCAACCGCTCGGTCATCGCTTCGGTGCTGCCGTGGCGCAGCGTCGGAAACCAGCCCGAGCCGAAGTTAATGGTGTCGAGGATCAGGACGTAGCGCGCGACCTGCTCGGGCGAGCCCTCGAGGAAGTGCTGCTCGGCGTTAAGGCCGGCCACACCGCTCGTCGCCGTCGACGCGTCCAAATCAATCCGGACCGACCGCGCCGTGCGGGCAACCTCAGCGCAGTGGCGGCGAACCTCGTCGGGCAGCGACATCGCCAGACACCGTAGAACGCCATTCGACAGACTGCCCCGCCGATGCCACTCCGTTCCGTCTCGCCGATCGTCGTCGCCCTCGCCCTCACCGCCCTGTGCGGCTGCGGCAGCGACGACCATGCGACCATGACGACGGCCCGACATCCGCAGACCGTGCAGCTGGCCCTGGACTTCACCCCCAACGCCGTGCACGCGCCGCTGTATGCCGCGATCCGCACCCACGCCGACACCGCCGAGAACGTCCATCTCGTCATCCGCCAGCCGGGCTCGGGGCCCGACGCGCTCAAGCAGGTCGCGGCCGGCAACCTCGACCTCGGCGTCCTGGACATCCACGACCTCGCGATCGCGCGCGAGCGCGGCATCGACGTCGTCGGCGTCGCCGAACTGGTCCGCAAGCCGCTGGCCGCACTGGTCACCAACACCTCCATCAAGCGCCCACGCGACCTCGAGGGCCACGACGTCGGCGTCTCAGGCCTCCCGTCCGATCCCGCTTTTCTCAACGCGATCATCGCCCACGACGGCGGCAAGCTCAGCCGCGTGCACCAGATCACGATCGGGTTCAACGCGGTCTCGGGCATCCTCGCCGGCAAGGTTGACGGCGCGCCGGTCTTCTGGAACGCCGAGGGCGTCGCGCTCAAGCAGCGCGGCGTGAAGGTCAACGAGTTCCGCGTCGAGGACTACGGCGCGCCGGCATATCCCGAGGTCGTGCTGATCACGGCGCGGCGGACGCTGGCACGCGAGCGCGACACGATCCGCCGTGCGCTGCTGGCGATCCGCGCCGGTGCCGCAGCTGTGGAGCGCGACCCGGATGCGGCCGTGCGCCAGATCGCCCACGAGGCCCAGACCGACGACACCAAGTTGATTGGGGCGCAGTTGGCGGCGGTGGAGCCGATCTTTGCGACGGATTTGCGGCTGGACCGGCCGGTGCTGGAGCGGTGGGCGGACTTTGATGCGCGGCTGGGGATCGTCAAAGAGCGACCGGATGTGGGGAAGGCGTTCGACTTCTCGCTGTTGGGCTAGGGGTGAGGGCGCGCGCTACCTGAGCGTGCAGTTCGTTGTTGTTGGTGTCGTCCGCCTTGGGCGCCGGCGTGGCGCACCCGTGGCGCTCAGCGCGCGTTGTGGTCGGGGTGCGCGGCCGGGTTCGGTGGCACCGAGGGGAGTGAGCAGTGGCCGGGGCCTCGGGGCGCGGGCTTGTCGTCCGTTGGCGTCGGGGCGCGGGTGGTTCGGGGCGTTTGGTGGGGTCCAGGTCGGTTCGGACCCCATAGAGAGGGATCCCAGGCGACTCGGATCGACGTTTCGGACCCGAACCGAAGGTTCGGGTCGAGTTGACGTGTGCTGTGCCGGTCAACTCGACCAGGACCGATCGGTCAGGCCTCGGATCACGCCCGGCGGGCACGTTGACCGGGAATAGCCACGTCAACGTACTCAGGGTGTGACTTCGGCCCCGGACGACCCCGGCCGTCCCACGAACCTCACGCGGAAGACCGACGACGCCACGCGCCTCGACGGCTTCCTTTCCTCGATGCCACCGAACCCCGCCGCGCACCCCGACCACGGTGCGCGCGGAGCGCCACGGGTGCGCCACGCAAACCCCCCACCGCAGACGACCAAAACACGACGCACTACGGCCGCCCCGCGGACGACCGACCTACGCGACGCGCTACGCAGCCGCGACGAAGGCCTCCGCCCCCGCCACCAACGTCCGCACCACTTGCAACTCCTCATCAAGCACCGTCACATTCGCCGGCGCCCCCGCCCGCAGGACCCCCAGCTCCGGATCCCCGAGCAACTGCGCCGGCGCGCCCGTCGCCGCCCAGACCGCCTCGGCGAACGACGCGCCCAAGCCGACGAGGTTCCGCACTGCCTGATCCATCGTCAGCACGCTCCCGGCCAACGAGCCATCAGCCAGCGCGACGCGCGCGCCCTGCACCTCGACCTCGCGACGGCCGAGCCGGAAGACCCCGTCTCCCTGCCCTGCCGCCTCCATCGCATCGGTGACCAGCGAGAAGCGAGAACCAGCCGCCAGGAACGCCCCATACGCGGTCTCCGGAGCAAGATGGACATGATCGACGATCGCCTGCACCGTCACGTCCGGGCGCACCAGCGCGAGGCCGCCGATGCCCGGGTCGCGTGGCGCCCAGCGGCGGTGGGCGTTCCACAGATGGGTGATCGCGCGCGCGCCGCGGTCGAAGGCGGCGACCGCGACGGCGGCGTCCGCATCGCTGTGTCCGCAGGAGACCACGACGCCCCGCGCCGTCAGCGCGCTCACCAGCTCCAGCGCGCCGTCGAGCTCCGGAGCCAGCGTCACCATCGTCACCGGACCGAGCTCGCAGAGCCCCAGCGCCTCGTCGACGTCGGGTGTCCGCAGCTGGTGCGGATCGTGCGCGCCCGGCCAGCGCGGCGAGAGGTAGGGACCCTCCAGATGGACGCCGAGCACCCGCGCGCCGTGCTCGGCGCCGGCCGCCTGCGCGTGGGCGGCCACCTCCAGCGCGCCGGCGTAGTCCTCCAGCGGGGAGGTGATGAACGTCGGCAGGTAGCCCGTGACGCCCGTGCGCGCCAGCGCGGCGCTCGCCCGCGCGTAGCCGTCCTCGTCGGTCGACAGGAAGTCGACGCCGACCAGGCCGTTGATGTGGAGGTCCAGAAAGCCCGGGACCGCGATGCCGCTGCCCCCGCCGGGCGGCGGCTCCGCGCCGACGGCGACCACGCGGCCGTCCTGCACCAGGACGTCGCCGGCGACGAGCTCACCGTCGCAGAGCGCGGCGCTGACGCCGAGCGCAACGGGGCCGAAAGAGGCGTGCGGGGAGCCGGACATGTGGTCTAGACCACCATACTCCCCGCGACCGCCTCCGGCCCGGCGAAGTCGCTACTCGGTGATCGCCAAGGACTCGATGGTGACGTCCTCGGTGGGCCGGTCGCGCCCGTCGGTGGGCTTGCCCTCGATCTTGTCGACGACGTCCAGGCCCTCGGTGATCTGGCCGAAGACGGTGTGCTTGCCGTCGAGCCACGCCGCCGCGGGCGTCGTCACCAGGAAGAACTGCGAGCCGTTGGTGTTCGGCCCGGCGTTGGCCATGGCCAACGCGCCGCGGACGATCTTGTGATCGTTGAACTCGTCCTCGAACTGGTAGCCCGGGCCACCGGTGCCCGTGCCCTGCGGACAGCCGCCCTGGATCATGAAGTCCTTGATCACGCGGTGGAAGATCAGGCCGTCGTAGAAGCCCTTTGCGGCAAGGTCCTTGAAGTTCTGGACGGTCTTCGGCGCGTCCTCGTCGAAGAGCTCGATCGTGAT
Organism: Baekduia sp.; assembly: GCF_035996765.1. Taxonomy (NCBI): domain Bacteria; kingdom Bacillati; phylum Actinomycetota; class Thermoleophilia; order Solirubrobacterales; family Baekduiaceae; genus Baekduia; species Baekduia sp. The sequence goes on along the minus strand of NZ_DASYJG010000091.1, from coordinate 12,100 downwards.
CGGGCCCTCGCTGGTGGTCATCGTGGCGGTAGACATTGCCCGGAGGCTAGCTGTCTCGCCGCTAGCCGAGCAGCTTGAGCTCTGACACGCGCACGGTGCTGCCGTCGGCCGGCGGCGCCGTGAACCACAGGAGCACGTGGCGGTACTTCGTCGCGCCCGAGCCGAGCTTGACGATCTGCTTGCCCTTGGCCTCGGCGTCGCTGCCGACGGACGTGACGTCCTTGAGGTGCGCCCAGCGCGTGTCGAGCACGTCGGGCGGCAGGTCGGTGTCGTCGGTCGCGTAGACCTCGACCTTGAAGCCCGGCGTCTTGGTCGTCAGGTCGATCTCGCGGATGCCCTGGAGCTTGCCCAGGTCGACCGTGAGGCCGGCGCCGATCTGCGTGCTGCCGGGAGCGACCGTGACCGGGAACGATGTGCCCGGGTCGCCGTCGACGGCCTTCTTGGCGTCACCCGCGGCGGTGTCGCGCTTGTAAGGGTCATACAGCGCAGCGGCATCGTCGCCGACCGTGATCGCGACCGGCGTGGTCTCGGTCTGCGTCGTGCTCGTGCGCGTGTCGGCCGCGCTGGTGTCGCTCTTGCTGGTCGTCGTCGTGTCGGTGCCGGTGGCAGTCTGGCTGCTCTTCGTGATCCCCTGCGAGGACGACGAGTCAGAAAAGCTGTCCGAGGACGGCGGCGGCGTGTAGGTCGACGAGCTGCCGGTGTCGGGCAGCGTGCTCGTGTCGCTCGGCACGGGCGTCGAGGGCTCGGCGGGCACCGCGCTGCTGGCTGCGGCTGCCGCAGCCGCGGCGGCTGCCGCCGCGTCCGGGGCCGGCGTGGGAGCCGGCACCTGCGCGACCTGCGTGGGCGTGGTCGCCGCGGGGGTCGAGTCGTCCTGCAGCGCCGCGTAGGACGCGGCGACGGCGCCGCCGACCAGGACGGTCGTCAACGCCAGGACCGTCGCGGTCGCCCGCTTGCCGGGCAGCCCGATCCTGCGGCTCGGCTGGGCCTCACCGCAGTTCAGGCACCAGTCCTGACCGTCTTCCAACGGCGCCTGGCAGGTCGGACAGGTCCGGACCTCCGGCGGCGCCTCGGCCGGCGCCGCGGTGGCGGTCTGCTCGGGCTCGTTGGCCGTATCTCGCAAAAGCAGCGTCATCGAGTATCTCTCACCATACCCACAACGCCTTTCGGGACGTCGACGTTGCGGTCCTGCATCCGAACTTCGGTCGACGTCCGGACCTGTGACTCAGCTCTTGGCGAGCTCCACCCGCAGCGCCCGGCCGGCCAGCTCGCTGCCGTCGACCGCGGCCACGATGCGGTCCGCCTCGCTGTCGGGGACCGAGAAGAGCGTGAAGCGCTCCAGGACGCGCACGTCGCGCACCGCTTCGCCATCGACCCCTGCCGCGCTGGTCACCGCATGGATGACGTCGGCGACCTCCAGGCCATCGGCCCGGCCGGCACCGGCCAGCACGCGCCGGTACTCCTCGGCACCGTTGCGCGAGAGCTGCGGCTTGGTGTGGCGCTTGGGCTTCTCCTGCACCGGAACCGGCGCGGTCTTGGCGCCCGCGGACCACTCGGTGAGCTTCTTGCCGACGTGGCTCTCGATCGCCGCGAGCTCCTTCTGCTGCTTGGGCTCGACGAACGTGATCGCGCGGCCGGAGCGGCCGACGCGGCCGGTGCGGCCGATGCGGTGCACGTAGGTGTCGGGCGAGGTCGGCACGTCGAAGTTCACGACGTGGGTGACCGTCGAGATGTCCAGGCCGCGGGCGGCGACGTCGGTCGCCACCAGGATCGGCACACGCCCACCCTTGAACGACAACATCACGCCGTCGCGCTGGCCCTGGGACATGTCGCCGTGCAGCGCCTTGACGTTCATCCCCTGGTCGCGCAGCTTGCGGTAGAGCTGGTCGGCGCGGATCTTCGTGCGGGTGAAGACGATCGCCTGGTCGGGCTTCTCGGACGCGAGCACCTCGACGAGCTGCTGCGGCTTGTCGGCCGTCTTGACCTCGTGGCGGAACTGCTCGACGGTGTCGACCGTCAGGTTCGCCGACTTCACCTTCACCGTCTGCGGGTGGTAGAGGTACTGGTCGGCCAGCTCGCGGATCGGCGGCGGCATCGTCGCGCTGAACAGCGCGGTCTGGCGGCCGTTGGGGCAGAGCTTGAGGATCTTCTCGACGTCCTCGAGGAAGCCGAGGTCGAGCATCTCGTCAGCCTCGTCGAGGACGACGAAGCGGCAGTCACTGAGATGCAGCGACGCGCGGGAGAGGAGATCGAGGACGCGGCCGACGGTGCCGACCACGATGTGGCCGCCGGCGCGCAGCTGGGCCTGCTGGCTGCGGATCGGCGCGCCGCCGAAGACGGCGACGACGTCGACGCCCTTGCGCGCGCCGTAGGTGCGCAGCGCCTGGGTGACCTGGATGCACAGCTCGCGCGTCGGGGTCAGGACGAGGGCCTGGACCTCGCCGACGGTCGGGTCGACGTGCTCGACGATGGGGAGGCCGAACGCGGCGGTCTTGCCGGATCCGGTCTGCGCCTGCCCGATGATGTCCTCGCCCTGGAGGAGGATCGGGATGGCTTGTTCCTGGATGGGGCTCGGCTTCTCGTAGCCGACATCCTGCAGGGCTTGAAGGGTCGGCTCACTCAGGCCGAGGTCCGCAAAGGCGGTCATGTACCAAAGGAGGGTAGTGCGCCATGGCATCATTGCGCGCACCGGCAGGACGCCGACAGTGCCAACCCTCAGTCCTTTGCTCCTCGGTCGCCAGCACGAACTCACGCACATCGAAGGACTGCTGACCGGTGCCAGGGACGGCACGAGCGCCGCGCTCCTGCTCCACGGCGAGCCGGGGATCGGCAAATCGGCCCTCCTGCGGGCCGCCTCTGAGCAGGCCGCCGAGCTCGGGTTCACCGTCCTGCGGGCCCGCGGCTATGAGTCGGAGTCCGACATCCCGTTCGCCGGGTTGTTGGAGCTGTTGACGCCGCTGCTGACGTTGCGCGACAAGATCCCGGAGGTGCAGGCGCGGGCGCTGGGGTCGGCGCTGGCGCTGGAGCCGCCGACGCCGTTCGATCGCTTCGCCGTGCCCGCCGGGATGCTCAGCTTGCTGGCCGCGGCGGCCGAGGAGCAGCCCTACCTCGTCGTCGCCGACGACGTCCACTGGCTCGACGACGCGTCGCGCGACGCGCTGATCTTCACCGCGCGCCGGCTCGGCGCCGAGGGCGTCGTCCTGCTCTGCGCGGCGCGGGTGAGCGGATCTGCGTCCGACGCGGTCCTCGAGGCGTTTGCGGGCGTCGAGACGCTCGCGATCTCCGGCCTCGACGACGCCACCGCGTCGGAGCTGCTGCGCCGCGAGGCGCGCCATCGCGTGGCCGACGACGTCGCCTCCGACCTCGTCGCCACCGCGCACGGCAACCCGCTGGCGCTGACCGAGATCCCGCGCGGCCTGAGCCCCGACCAGCTCGCCGGGCGCGAGCCGCTGGCCGGGCCGGTGGCCGCGGGCGAGCGCATCGAGCAGGCTTTTGCGCGCCAGCTGGCCGACCTGCCGGAGACCACGCGCGAGGCGCTGCTGGTCGCCTCGGCCATGCAGACCGGCCGCCACGACCTGTTCGTCCTCGCGGTCGCCGAGCGCGGGCTGCCGGCCGATGCGCTGGATCCGGCGATCAGCGCTGGACTGATCGCCATCGACGGCAGCATCGACTTCTTCCACCCGCTGCTGCGCTCGGCGATCTACCACGCGGCCGATCCGGTGCAGCGGCGCTCGGTGCACGCGACGCTGGCGCGGCTGCCCGGCGGCGCGTCCGCCCGCCGCGCGTGGCATCTGGCCTCAGCGGCCGACGCGCCCGACGAGGAGGTCGCCGCGGCGCTGGAGGTGGCCGCCGGTGAGGCCCGCGCCCGTGGTGGAGTGACCGCCGGCGCCCGCGCCTTCGAACGCGCAGCAAGCCTCAGCACCGACGACGAGGCCCGTGCCCGGCGATTGCTGGAGGCCGCCTCGGACTTCGCCCAGGGCGGCCTGGCCGACCACGCGCTGGAGCTGGTCTCCACGGCCCAGGAGCTGATCCCCGGCGGCGCGCTGGCCACCGAGGTCGTCCGCGTGCGGGGCCGCGTCGAGATGCGCCGTGGCGCGCCCGTCGTCGCCCACGACCTGCTGGTCACCGAAGCCGACCGGATCGAGGCCGAGAGCCCCGGCGCCGCCGCGTCGCTGCTCGTCGAAGCGGCCGTCGCGCACATGATGACGGGCGACATGGAGGCCTTGGTCGCCACCGGCGACCGCGCACGGGCACTCCTGGGCGGGCTGGGCGACGAGGCCGATCCGGTGATCGACCTGCTCGCCGGCGTCCTGGTCGGTGAGGCACACGCCGCGCTCGGCCACGAAGACGAGGCCGACGCCCTGCTCGATCCCGCGCTGCCGTTCCTGACCAGCGAGCACGTGCTGGCGGTGCCCTCCGAGCTCATCGGCATGGCCGGCCAGTGCGCCATTTGGTACGAGCGCTGGGACCGCGCAACGGCCGTCCTCGACCACCTCGTCACGACCGCGCGCGAGTCCGCCGCGATCAACCACCTCATCTACCCGCTGACGGCCCACTCGGTCCTCGACTTCCGCCGCGGGCGCTGGGGCGCCGCACTGGCCGACGCCGGCGAGGCCGAGCGGCTGGCGCGCGAAACGGGGCTCAAGCCGCTGCTGACCTTCGCGCTCTCGGTGCTCGCGCACGTCGAGGCCGGGATGGGTCGCCGCGAGGACGCGCGCGCCCACGCGCGGGAGGCCGTCCACCTCGGCGAGCTGCTTGGCGGCGACGCGATGACGACCTACGCGCTCAACGCGCTGGCCTTCGACGCGCTCGGCGCAGGCGAGGTCGAGGTCGCCGGCGAGTTCTATGACCGCGCGCACCGCATCGCAGCACGACTGCACACGCAGCGCGGGGTCGTCCAGTTCGGCGCCGATCGCGTCGAAGCGCTGGCGCGGCTGGGCCGGACCGACGAGGCGTTCCAGGCGCTGGAGCAGTTCGCCGACACGCCGGGCGGCGGCCACTGGGCGCTCGGCGCGCTGGCCCGCTGCCGCGGGATCCTGGCCGCCAAGAACGCCGAGAGCCACTTCGAGGCCGCGCTGTCACACCACCAGCACGACGGCCAGCCGTTCGAGAAAGCGCGCACGCAGCTGGCCTACGGCGAGCGTCTGCGCCGGGACCGCCGCCGCGGCGACGCGCGCGAGCAGCTCTCCGAGGCGCTGGAGGCCTTCGAGCGGCTGGGCGCGGCGCCGTGGGCCGACCGCACGCGCGTCGAGCTGCGCGCCACGGGCGGCGCGGCCGCCGAGGGTGATGCGGCGGAGAAGTCGGCCGTCGCCGCCGCGGGGCTGGAGGAGCTGACGGCCCACGAGCTGCAGATCGCCAGGTTGGTGGCCTACGGCATGACCAACCGCGAGGTCGCGGCGAAGCTGTTCCTCTCGCCCAAGACCATCGAGTACCACCTGTCACAGATCTACCGCAAGCTCGACCTGCGGTCGCGGACACAGCTCGCGTCGCTGATGGCGCAGGAGATGCCGGAGACGTCGAAGAGCGCCGCTTAGCGCGACGGGTCGAGCAGGAGCTTGCCGCGGGTCTTGCGCGACATGAGATCCTCTTGCGCCCGGCGCGCCTCGCTCAACCCATAGGTCTCGCCGACGACGGCGCTGATCTCGCCGACGTCGGCCAGCGCGAAGAGCTCCGCGAGCGGCTCCTCGAGGTGCTCGCGCCGGTCGAGGTAGTGGAAGAGCCAGAAGCCGATGATCGACTGCGAGCGCTTGAGCAGCCGGCCGGTCCGGACCTCGTTCTGCTCGCGTGACGAGATGCCGTAGACGACCATGCGCCCCATGTCGGCCATCGCCCGCAGCGCGATGTCGAAGAGCGCACCGCCGGCCATCTCCAAGACGACGTCGACCTCGCGCCCCTCGTTGGCCTCCAACAACCGCTCGCGCAGCCCCTCGGGCGCGGCGTCGATCGCCGCATCGGCACCCAAGGACAAGCACAACTCGCGCTTCTCGGGCGACGACGCCGTCGCGATCACGCGGCCCGCGCCGAAGGGCTTGGCCAGCTGCACGGCCAGCGAGCCGACGCCGCCCGCGCCGCTGACGACCAAGACCGACTCGCCGGCGCGGATGCGCGCGCACGTCCGGTACAGATGCCACGCCGTCAACCCCTGTAACAAGAGCGCGAGCGCGGTTCCGTCGTCGAGTCCCTCCGGGATCGGGAACGTGCGATCGGCCGGCGCCAGCGCGTACTCGGCGTACCCCCCGCGGCCGACCAGCGCGACGACGCGCTCCCCGGTGTCCACGCGCACGCCCGCGACCTCGGAGCCCGGGATCAGCGGCAGCGACTGGCGCTGGACGTACTCGTCCTCACGCTGATGGGTGTCGGCGAAGTTCAACCCGGCGCGGCTGACCCGCACCAGCACCTGCCCGTCCGCAGGCTCCGGCACGGGCACATCAACGAGCTCCAGGACCTCCGGGCCACCGAACGCAACCTGCTGAATGGCACGCATCGGCCGCCACCCTACTTACGGATCTCTCTAACCTCCCCGGCCGAATGAGCCTCACAGTCGTCGGATCCCTGGCCTATGACGCCGTCAAGACGCCCTTCGGGGAGCGCGAGCGGATGCTCGGCGGCGCCGCCACCCACTTCGCCCTCGCGGCCTCGTTCTTCGACGAAGTCCGCCCGGTCGGGCCGGTCGGCGACGACTTCGACGAGGCGTCGTTCGCGACGCTGCGCACGCGCGGCACGGTGACCGATGACGTCGAGGTCGTCGCCGGCGGCAAGACCTTCTTCTGGAAGGGCGTGTACTCGTCCAACCTCAACGAGCGCGAGACGCTGGTCACCGACCTCAACGTCTTCGAGTCGTTCTCGCCGAAGCTGTCGCAGGCCTCCCAGGACGCCGACGTCCTCTTCTTGGCCAACATCCAGCCCGACCTGCAGCTCGATGTGCGCCAGCAGTGCACGAAGGCGCGCTTCGTCGCGATGGACTCGATGAACCTGTGGATCGACATCGCCAACGAGTCCCTTAAGAAGGTCATCGGGACCGTCGACTGCCTGATCCTCAACGACGAGGAGCTCGAGCAGCTGACCGAGAAGCCGACGCTGCAGCAGGCCGCCCACGAGATCCTCTCGTGGGGCCCGAAGGCCGTCGTCGCCAAGCTCGGCAAGTACGGCGCCGCGCTCTTCACCGCCGACGACTTCTTCGCGCTGCCCGCCTACCCGCTGGCCGAGGTCATCGACCCGACCGGCGCGGGCGACACGTTCGCCGGCGGCTTCGTGGGCTACGTCGCCGCGCACCCCGAAGAGGAGATCGACCACCAGCTCCTCAGCCGCGCGATGGCCTACGGCACGGCGCTGGCGTCCTACAACGTCGAGGAGTTCGGCACCGAGCGCGTCGAGCGCCTGACCGCCGACGAGGTCCAGGCGCGCGTCGCTGACCTCCAGCGCATGACGGCCTTCACGGTCGATCCGGTCGCGCTGCGCGCCTAACGGCAACAGCGAGCACCCGGGATCGGTCATTTGGCCAGATCCCGGACTGACATGGGAGCAGTGCGTTTACGGCGGCCGATCCAGGGGATAGTCCGCGCCGCTCCCCGATGGCAGCGGGCTCCATGGCCTGGAGGCCGCCATGCCTGCCGTCGCTCGCGCGCTCGCTCTCGTCATCACCACGACCCTCGCCGCTCTGGCGCTGACACCGATTTCCGGTGCCTCAGCTGCGACCGTCAGCGCCCCCGACGGCCTCACGGCCAAGCCGGCTGCGGTCGCCAAGCGTCACGGCCCCGTCACGGCCCGCGCTGCCCAAGCGTCGGCGACCGACCCGCGCACCGCCGAGCAGTGGGCGCTGCAGGGCGACGCGCCGATGGGCATCGACAGCGCCTGGCGCCAGACCACCGGCGCCGACGTCACGGTCGCGATCATCGACTCGGGCATCGACCTCGGCCACCCCGACCTCGCGCCGAACCTCTGGACCAACGCGGGCGAGATCGGAGGCAACGGCATCGACGACGACGGCAACGGCTACGTCGACGACGTCCACGGCTACGACTTCGTCGACAACGACGGCACGCCGCAGGACGTCAACGGCCACGGCACCCATGTCGCCGGCATCGTCGGCGCACGCGGCGGCAACGGGATCGGCGGCGCCGGCGTCGCCTGGCAGGCCCGCCTGATGGCCATCCGCGTCCTCGACGACCAGGCCCGCGGCACCACCGCCGCCGTCGCCGCCGGCATCCGCTACGCCGTCGACAACGGCGCACGCATCATCAACCTCAGCCTCGCCGGACCGACCTCGACGCCCGACCTCGAGGACGCCGTGCGCTACGCCCAGGCCCGTGGCGTCCTGATCGTCGTCGCCGCCGGCAACGACGGCGCCGACCTCAGCACCTCCCCGACCTACCCCGCCGCCTATGGCGAGGACAACGTCCTCGGCGTCGCGGCGACGACGCGCGACGGTGGCCTCTCGAGCGTCTCGGACTACGGCCCCGGCGCCGACGTCGCCGCTCCGGGCGAGCAGATCCTGTCCACCGCGCTCGGCGGCGGCTACGAGTGGCGCACCGGCACGTCGATGGCGGCGCCGGAGGTCGCGGGCGCGCTCGTCCTGCTCGCCGCCGCGCGGCCCGACCTCGACGGCAACGGCCTGCGCGACGCGCTGCTGGCCGGCGTCCGTCACACCGGCCTGCCGGTCTCGGCGGGCGCGCTGGACGTCGGCGCGGCCCTGCACGGCGTGATTGCCCCGGGGGTGTGGAAGAACGCGCCGGACGAGGGGCTTTCGTCCTACACCGTCACGACGGCGAAGAGCAAGACGAAGTCGACGATCGTCAAGAAGGCCACGAGCAAGCGCAAGGCCAAGGGCAAGGCGAGCTCCAAGGCCGCCAAGAAGACCAAGGCCCGCGCCCGCGCGAAGGCCAGGGCCCGCAAGGCCAAAGCGCGCAAGGCCACCGCCCGCGCCAAGGCCAATCGCCGCGGCCCACGCCGCCACCGCTAGACCACGCGCGAACAACCCGGCGCAGAAAAACGCACGCCGGCCCTACGGCCCGGGTAGCGTTGTCACGACATGACCTGGGGCTTCATCTGGCTGATGCTGGTGCTCAAGATCCCGATCGCCGCCCTGCTCTACATCGTGTGGTGGGCGATCCACCAGGACACCGAGCCCGACATCGGCCCCAGCGACGGCGACGGCGGGACGAAAACGCACCCGCACGACGACCTGCGCCCGCGCCTCCCGCGCCCGCCCCGTCATCGCGGCCCCCACGGCTCACCGAGCCCACCGGCGCCCAAGCGCTCACGCGCCCGCCCCACCGTCGCCCGCTCGCGCCACGCCACGCACGACTAGCGGCGCAGCGGTCATGCAGACCGCTGCGAAACGGTAGCGTAGACTGCTGCGAAACGGTAGCGTAGACCGCTGCGAAACGGTAGCGTAAGTCTATGGTGCCGACGAATCCCTCATACACACGACGCATCATCGACGACGAGCTCGATCTCCTGATGGCCCAGCTTCCGGCCATTGTGATCGAAGGTCCCAAAGGCGTCGGAAAGACCGCTGCGGCGCTACAGCGCGCCTCGACCGTGCACCGACTCGACGATCCCGCGCAACGTGAGGTCGCCCAGGCCGACGTCGCCCGACTCATCGCCGATGCGCCTCCTGTGCTGATCGACGAATGGCAGTTCGTACCCGAGTCCTGGGACCAGGTCCGCCGAGCGGTCGACGCGCAACCCACCCAGCCAGGCCGATTTCTGCTCACCGGGTCAGCCTGGCCCGACGGCGTGTCGACCCATTCCGGCGCAGCACGGATCGTGACCGTCCGCATGCGCCCGATGGCCCTGATCGAGCGGGACCTGACCGCTCCGACGGTCAGCCTGGCCGAGTTGCTCACCGGTGCTCGCCCAGCAGTTGCCGGAAGCACGGACTTCGCGCTGGAGGACTACGTCACCGCGATCCTCGGGTCGGGCTTCCCAGGCCTGCGCGGATACAGCGACCGGGCGCTGCGGGCACAGCTCGACAGCTACCTGAGCAGGATCATCGACCGGGACTTTCGTGAACTGGGCCACACGGTCCGCAACCCGGCTGCCTTGCGCCGGTGGATGACGGCGTACGCCGCGGCGTCCTCGACCACCATGTCCTACGAGAAGATTCGCGACGCGGCCACCGGCGGCGACGCTGACAAGCCCGCCAAGTCGACGACCATTCCCTATCGGGACGTGTTAGAGCGCCTCTGGGTCGTCGAGCCGGTCGAGACCTGGATTCCTTCGCGCAACCAGATCAAGCGGCTCGCTTCGCCCCCCAAGCACCAGATGGCAGACCCCGCGCTGGCTGCCCGTCTGCTCGGGGTGACCGCTGAGCAACTCCTCCAAGGTGCTGACGCCGGACCATCCGTTCCCCGTGACGGAACCTTGCTCGGCGCCCTCTTCGAATCGCTGGTCACCCTCAGCGTGCGGGTCAACGCTCAAGCGGCAGAGGCCAAGGTCAAGCACTTGCGGACCCATGCGGGAGACCATGAGGTCGATCTCATCGTCGAGCGCGGCGACGGTCGCGTGATCGGCATCGAGGTCAAGCTCGGCCGCAGCGCGCCCCGAAACGCCGGCGACCATCTGCACTGGCTGGAAGATCAGATCGGTGATGAGCTCCTGGACAAGGTCATCATCACGACCGGACCAGAGGCCTACCGTCGGCAAGACGGCATCGCCGTCATCCCTGCGGCACTGCTGGGCCCTTAGAGTGAGCCATTCACCGACCGAAGGCGAACGATGAGCGCCACGCTGCAGTTCGACGAGGACGCCTCCCGACGGGTAGAGGCGATCTACCTCACGCCTGACGTCATCGAGCAGCGCGAAACGATCCTGCGGGCGCTCGCCCTCGAGCCCGGCGAGCGCGCGATCGACATCGGCTCGGGTCCCGGTCTCCTCGTGTGCGACATGGCCGTTGCTGTCGGGACCGGCGGGCGGGTCTGCGGGGTGGACGTCAGCGAGAGCATGCTTGCCCTCGCCAGGGCACGCAGACCACCAGTCGGCAGTGCCCCGATCGAATACCAAGAGGCTGGCGCGCACACGCTCCCGTACGAGGACGCGAGCTTCGACGTAGCGGTCTGCACACAGGTCTACGAGTACGTCGATGATGTTCCCGCCGCGCTGCTGGAGTTGCGGCGGGTGCTGCGCCCGGGAGGCCGGGCGCTCGTGCTTGACACCGACTGGGACTCGATCGTATGGGCTTCGAGCGACAACGAGCGCATGGACCGGGTGCTCGCCGCGTGGGAGGAGCACCTCGTTCACCCTCACCTGCCGCGTACGCTCACACGGCTGCTGCGCGATGCTGGACTGGAAGTAACCGACCGCCAAATCGTGCCGTTGTTCAACGCCGGCTATGACCCCAACACCTACAGCGCCGGAATGCTTGAGCTGATCGCCACGTTCGTACCCGATCGCAACGGCGTGAGCGAGGCCGAAGCCACAGCATGGGCACAAGACCTAACCGAACTCGGCCCCAACTACTTCCTCAGCCTCAACCGCTACCTTTTCCTGGCGCACAAGCCCACCTGACGATCGGGCAGGTATGCCGTCACCGATGAACGTCCGGAGCATGCGTCCCGATGAGCTCGATGCTGCGGTCAGCGTCTGGCGCGCGGCGAACGTCGCCCGAGGCGCTCCGCATGGGGCGGGGCGCACCGCCCGTATCCGCACGAAACTCTCAGCCTCAGACGCTCTGCCGTTTGTTGCGCTGCGGCCACGAGTCGTAGGCATGGCGCTGGCCGAGCCTGGAAGGCTTGACGATGGCGCAGGAGAGCCCGATCCCTCGCTCCTGCACATTTCGATGGTATTCGTGCATCCCGCCGCGCAACGCACGGGAGTGGGGCTCCCGTTGCTACTTCACGTCCTCGAGGGTGCCCGCCCGCTGGGCTACCAGCGCGCCAGCGTCTGGACCTCTAGCGAGAACACGCCCGCCCGCGAGCTCTACAAGCGAGCCGGGATGACCCTTACCGGCAAGACCACTCCTCTCCGGTCGAGCCTGGCTCTGCAATACGAAAGCCCGACCGGCGCGCAGCCGGCGTGTCCGCCCCTTGTCGGCTGATGGCTACCGAAGCTGGAACTGACCCGAGCGAAGGTAGGCATTCAGCAGCTCAAGGGCATGAGCGGT
>NZ_DASYJG010000090.1:0-36050 GCF_035996765.1 Baekduia sp. | reverse complement strand
GAGGCCGCGTCCGGTGGAGGCACGCTCGCGCGCCTCACGCTGCCGTCGGTGCCGGTCGAGGCGCTGACCACCTGAACGGGCCATCGGCAAGAATGGGGTATGGCCCTCACCGCACTCGCCATCGTTGACGGAACGGTCCTGCCCGCTGACGAGGCGACGATCGGCGTCACCGACCTCGGGCTGTTGCGGGGCGACGGCGTCTTCGAGGTGATCTCGGTCTACGAAGGCCGCCTCTTCGCCATGGAGGACCACCTGCGCCGGATGGCCAACTCGGCCCAGAACCTGCGGTTGGAGATCGACCTCGGTGCTGTGCAGGCCGACATCGACGCGCTGCTGGCCGAGGCAGGCCCGGTCACCGGCGCGATCCGCTTCTTCATCACCCGCGGTGGCCGCCGCGTCGGGCTCGTCGAGGCGGTGCCTGCCGAACGCGAGCCGCTGACCCTCGCGTCGATCACCTATGCGCCGCCGCGGATCCTCGACGGCGTCAAGTCGCTCAGCTACGCGGGGAACATGCTCGCGACGCGGCTGGCGATCGTGCGCCAGGTCGCCGAGGCCCATGGCGGCTCGGTGGCGCTGGAGGCCGCGCCCGGCGGCGGGACGCTCGCGCGCCTCACGCTGCCGTCGGTCCCGGTCGAGGCGCTGACCACCTAAACGGGCCATCGGCAAGAATGGGGGTATGGCCCTCACCGCGCTCGCCATCCTAGACGGCAAGGTCCTGCCTGCCGACGAGGCGACGATCGGGGTCACCGACCTCGGGCTGCTGCGAGGCGACGGCGTCTTCGAGGTGATCTCGATCTACGAGGGCCGCCTCTTCGCCATGGAGGACCACCTGCGCCGGATGGCCAACTCGGCCCAGAACCTGCGGCTGGAGATCGACCTCGGCGCCGTGCAGGCCGACATCGACGCGCTGCTCGCCGAAGCGGGCCCGGTCACCGGCGCGATCCGCTTCTTCGTCACCCGCGGCGGCCGCCGCGTCGGGCTGGTCGAGGCGGTGCCGGCCGAGCGCGAGCCGCTGATCCTCGCCACCATCACTTACGCGCCGCCACGGATCATGGACGGCGTGAAGTCGCTCAGCTATGCGGGCAACATGCTCGCGACCCGGCTGGCGGCCGAGAAGGGCGCCACCGAGGCGCTGCTCGTCACGCCGCACGGCCGCGTGCTGGAGGGCCCAACCTCCTCGTTCTTCGTGTCCTTGGACGGCGAGACGCTCGTGACGCCGCCGCTCAGCGACCACGTGCTGGACTCGATCACGCGCCGGCGCCTGCTGGCGATGCTGCCTCACGCGCGCGAGGAGGTCGTCACGCGCGAAGAGCTGCACGGGGCGCGCGAGGCGTTCCTGGCCTCCACCACGCGTGAGGTCCAACCGATCGCCCGGATCGACGAGGACGATCTCCCACTCGTTCCAGGTCCGCTCACCCAAGCTGCGGCAGAAGCGTTCGCCGCCCACATCCGCGACGCTCTCGAGGCTTGAAGTCCAACATGAAGATCATCACCGTCATCGGCAACCGGCCACAGTTCGTCAAGGCCGCCGCCGTCTCCCGCCTGCTGCGCGAGCACCACGATGAGCTGCTGGTGCACACCGGCCAGCACCACGACGACGAGCTCAGCGCCATCTTCTTCGAAGAGCTGCAGGTGCCCCGGCCGGAGGTCCAGCTGCACATCGCCGGCGGGAGCAACACCGAGCAGACCGCGCGGATGCTCGCCGAGATCGGACCGCTGCTGGCAACCGAGAAGCCCGACGTCGTGCTCGTCTACGGTGACACGAACTCGACGGTCGCCGGCGGGCTGGCGGCGGCGCAGGCCAACATCCCGGTCGTCCACGTCGAGGCGGGCATGCGCTCGTTCGATCGCCGGATGCCCGAAGAGCTCAACCGGGTGCTGACCGATCACCTCTCCGAGCTGTTGTTGGTGCCCTCGGAGACCGCGGAGCAGAACCTGGCGCGCGAGTCGGTTGCCGGCCGGGTGGTCAACGTCGGCGATGTGATGGTGGATGTGTCGATGATGTTCCAGCCGCGCGCGAAGGCTGATCTCAAGCCGCTGCGCGACGTGGGTGTGACGCCGGGCGAGTACATCATCGCTACCTCGCACCGTGCCGGGAACGTGGACGTACCCGAAAGACTGCGGAAGTTGGTGGACTTGCTGCTGGCGTTAGAAGAGCCTGTGGTCCTGCCGCTGCACCCGCGCACGGGCGCGCGCCTGGACGCCGCCGGCTGGCTCGACGAGCTGCAATCCGCCGAGCACGTGCGGCTTGCGCCGCCGCTGGGCTACATGGCCTTCACGTCGCTGCTGACCAACGCGCGCCGCGTGCTGACCGATTCGGGCGGCGTGCAGAAGGAGGCCTACTTCGCCGGCGTGCCGTGCGTGACGATGCGCGACACGACCGAGTGGGTCGAGACGGTCGACACGGGCTGGAACGTCTTGGTCGACCTCGACCTGCACTCGGCGCTGACCGCGCTCGGCGAGGATCCGCCGGCCGAGCATCCGGAGCTGTATGGGGACGGGCGCGCGGGCGAGCGCGTCGTCGCCGCGATCGACGAGCACGCTGCTGGCTCCGCATAACCCCCGGGGGGTCCGACCCCTATTCGCACGGCAACTGCGAATAGGGGTCAGACCCTCAATGTGAACTCAACAAAGAATGAGGTCGTTGGGCCTGACGCTCAGGAGCGGGGCGCGAGCGACGATCCGGGGTCCTGCGCGGAGCCCTCCGGCCGGCCGATGCGGCGGACCGGGATGCCGGGGAAGTTGGTGGCGTCGAGGATTCCGCGGCCGTCGACGATCGCGGTGACGCCGGGAAGGTCGCCGGCGGCGAGTGTCGCGTACTCGCCGTGGTCGGCCTGGACGACGGCGGCGTCGATCGCGCTCGTGCCGTCCCAGGGCGTGAAGCCGTGGCCGCGGAGCTCGCCGGCGTCGAAGAGCGGGTCGGCGGCCAGGACGGTGGCGCCGCGTCCTTCGAGCGCGTCGCGCAGCACGAACGCTCCGCTGAACGCCGTCTCCTTCACGCCACCCCGGTAGGCGATGCCGAGGATCAGCACGCGCTTGCCGTCGACCTCGCCGAGCAGATCCGCCGCATACGCCGGCATCCGCTCGTTGATCTCCCGCGCGGCCAGCGGCAGGCGCGCGTCGGCGTCGCCGGCCAGCAGGAAGCGCGGGTAGACCGGGATGCAGTGGCCGCCGACCGCGATGCCCGGACGGTGGACATGCGAGTAGGGCTGGGAGTTGGCCGCGTCGATGACCGAGAGCACGTCGATGCCGAGCGTGTCGGCGTAGCGCGCCAACTCGTTGGCGAAGGCGATGTTGATGTCGCGGTAGGTCGTCTCGGCGAGCTTGCTCAGCTCAGCCGCCTCGGCGCTGCCCAGCCCGCGGACCTCCGCGTCCAGGAACGAGGCGTACAACGCGATCCCGCGGGCCTCGCCGGCGGGTGACAGGCCGCCAACCAACTTGGGGTACTTGTCGAGGTCGGCGATCGCGCGTCCGCTGAAGATCCGCTCGGGCGAGAAGACCACGTGGAAGTCGGTGCCCTCGCGCAGGCCCGATGCGGCCTCCAGCGCGGGGACGACGCGGCCCCGGGTCGTACCCACCGGCACCGTCGTCTCGACGGAAACCGTGGTCCCGGCCTTCAGCCCCCGGCCGATGTCGCCCACGACCGCGTCGAGGACGCCCCAGTCAGGACGGGCACTCGCGTCGACGACCAGCGGCGGGACCGCGACGACCAGGTCCGGGCCCTCGGCCACGGCGGCCGCCGTGTCGGTCACCGCGCGCAGGCGACCGTCGGCGCCTGTCGCCGCCAGCGCCTCCGGCAGCCCAGCCTCATTGGGAAACGGGGCTTGCCCGGCGTTGACGAGCTCCACCACCCGCGGATCGATGTCGACACCGACCACCTCGTGCCCGGCCAGCGCGATCCGCGCCGCCAGCGGCAATCCCACCTTGCCAAGAGCAACAACAACGGCCTTCATGAAGGGCTCGGCTCCAGCGCCACCGTCTCACCCGACGCCGCGCTGGCTAGCACCGCCTCGGCGACGGCGACGGTCTCCAGCCCCTCCTCGAGCGTCACGACCGCGGCGCCATCCTCGCCACGCAGCAGCGCGCAGAACTCCTCCAGCTCGACGGCCAGGGGCTCGCGGCGCTCCAGCGCATAGCGCGTCATGTCGCCCTCGGCGACACCGCGCAGGGCCTGCATCGCCGGCCAGCCCTGCGTCGTCACATGCGCGTTGGCGTAGAACGACAGGTCGGCACGCAACGTGTCGGCGACGAGCATCCCGCGCTCGCCCAGCACGCGCGTGCGGCGCACCTTGGTCGGCGTGAGCCAGTCGACAGTGGAGTTGAACGCGCGCCCGTTCTCCAGCCGGCCGGTCACCAACACGAGGTCCTCATGTTGGCGGCCCATGCGGTGCTGGGTTTGCGCGGCGACGCGCTCGATCGGCGCGCCGCCGAGCCAGCGGACGAGGTCGAGGTCGTGCGTGGCGAGATCTTTGACGACGCCGACATCGCGCACGCGATCCGGGAACGGTCCCACGCGCTCGGTGGCGATGACGAACAGGTCGCCGAGCAGGCCCTCCTGCACACGGGCGCGCAGGGCACGCAGGGCCGGGTTGCAACGCTCGACATGGCCGACCGCCCCCCGGACGCCCGCGTCGCGCACGACGCCGATCAACTCGCGGGCATCGTCGGCCGTCGCTGCCAGCGGCTTCTCGACGAGCACGTGCACCCCCGCGCCGGCCAGCTCGCGCACGGCGCGCAGATGATCCTCGGTCGGCACCGCGATCACCGCGAAGTCGGGCGGGCCGTCCGGCGCGGCCAGCAGCTCGTCCACGGTCGCGAAGACCAGCGCGCC
The DNA here is from genome assembly GCF_035996765.1 of Baekduia sp. Classification (NCBI taxonomy): domain Bacteria; kingdom Bacillati; phylum Actinomycetota; class Thermoleophilia; order Solirubrobacterales; family Baekduiaceae; genus Baekduia; species Baekduia sp. Next base: position 31,219 of record NZ_DASYJG010000090.1, on the reverse strand, counting down.
ATCGCTGACCGCCCCGAAGCGATCTCCGCCCGGATCGACGGCACCGGCGAAGCGCATGGCGGGGTTGGACTGGAGGATGCGGGCGTGGTGGCGGCCCATCATCCCGAGGCCGAGCACCGCGCCGCGCAACAGGTCATGGCTTCCCACGGCCCGACTAGGGTATCCGCCATGGCCGCGACCGACGCCCCCGGGCTCTTTCTGCATCCCGACGCCCAGATCGGCGCCGACGTGACCTTCGGCGCCAACGTCGTCGTCCACGCCGGCGTCGTGCTCGGCGACGGCGTCAGCGTGCAGGACGGCGCGATCCTCGGCAAACCCGTGGTGCTCGGGCCGAAGTCCACCGCCTCGCGCGATGCGCCACCACCGCTGCGCATCGGCGCTGGCGCCCGGATCTGCGCTGGCGCGATCCTGCTCGCCGGTGCCGAGATCGGCGAGCGCGCGATCATCGGCGATCAGGCCTACGTGCGCGAGCGCTCGCGGGTCGGCGCCGGCTCGATCGTCGGTCAGGGCTCGACGGTCGACAACGACACGATCGTCGGCGATCGCGTGCGCATCCAGTCCCGCGTCTACATCACGGCCTACATGGTCATCGAGGACGACGTCTTCGTCGGCCCTGGCGCGGTGATGACCAACGATGACGCGATGGGCCGCCACCCCAAGGGCGAGCCGCTGGCCGGGCCGACGTTGCGGCGCGCCTGCCGCGTGGGCGGCGGCGCGACGCTGACGCCGGGTGTCGAGATCGGCGAGGAGGCGTTCGTCGCCGCCGGCGCCGTCGTCACCAACAACGTGCCACCGCGCGCGTTGGTCATGGGCGTTCCGGCGCGCGTCGTGCGCCAGGTGACCGACGCCGAACTCGTGGAGAACTGGCGCTAGGCGAAGCCTCGCCTGGCGGCTCGGTTCGCGGCGCGAACTCGCCCAAAGGCTCGCTCGCGCGGCGGTCGGCGGTTCTTGCGCCGGGTTACGCCGCTTCGGTGGCGCGCATGGCGTCGGCGGCCAGCGCCGAGTCCTTCGCCGCCTCGGTCCAGATGATCTGCTCGCGGCCCGGGCCGACGCCGACCAGCACGACCGGCACGCCGACCGCCTCCTCGAGGTAGGCGAGGTAGTCCCGCGCGTTCTGCGGCAGCTCGTCGTAGGAGCGGATGTCGCTGAGGTCCTCTGACCAGCCGGGCAGCTCGGTGTAAACGCCCTCGGCGTGATGCAGCACCGACTGGTGATAGGGGAACGTGTCGGTGATGAAGTCCTCGTCACGGGTGCCGCGGTACTGGGTGCAGACCTTCAGCGTGTCGAAACCCGACAGCACATCGAGCTTTGTCACTGCCAATGCGCTCAGCGAGTTGAGGCGCGCGGCGTAGCGCAGCGCGACGACGTCGAGCCAGCCGGTGCGGCGGGCGCGCCCGGTGGTGGTGCCGAACTCGCCGCCCTTCTGGCGGATCTCCTCGCCGGTGTCGTCGTGCAGCTCGGACGGGAACGGCCCGGCGCCGACGCGCGTGGCGTAGGCCTTCGTGACGCCCCAGACCTCGGCGATGTCGCGCGGCCCGACGCCCGAGCCCGTCGTCGCGGCGCCCGCGACCGGGTTGGACGAGGTCACGAATGGATAGGTGCCGTGGTCGATGTCCAGGAGCGCGCCCTGGGCGCCCTCGAAGAGGATGTGCTTGTTGTCGTCCAACGCGCGCCAGGCCAGCGCGCTCGTGTCGGCGATGTGCTGCTCGAGGCGGTGGCCGAAGGTCAGGTACTGCTCGGTCATCGTCTGCAGGTCGATCTCGCGCGCGAAGGGGCGCAGTTGCTGGCGCTTGGGCTCCAACGCCGCGGCGATCTTCTTCTTGAGGATCTGCTCGTCGAGCATGTCCTGGACGCGGATGCCGAGGCGCGCGGCCTTGTCGGAGTAGGCCGGGCCGATGCCGCGCTTGGTCGTGCCAATGAGGTTCTTGCCCAGCTTCTGCTCGCCCTCGACGTCAAGGAGCAGGTGGTAGGGCATGATCAGGTGGGCGTTGGCGCTGAGCTTGAGGCCGCTGACGTCGACGCCGCGGGCGCGCAGGTCGTCGATCTCGGTGCAGAGGACGGCAGGGTCCACGACGACGCCGTTGCCGATCACGCACGTGCGGCCGGGATAGAGGATGCCCGACGGGATGAGGTGGAACTTCCACGTCTCACCCGCGTGGATGATCGTGTGGCCCGCGTTGTTGCCACCCTGAAAGCGGATGACGACATCTGCGTGCTCGGCCAGGAGGTCGATGACCTTGCCCTTGCCTTCATCGCCCCACTGGGCGCCGACGATCACGGTTCCTGGCATTTCTTTTGGAAGTGTAGGGAAGAGAGAGCCGCCCACCGGCTCCCGCCGGGTCGCCTACGCGGCGCGCTGAAGGCCCAGGAAGCGCGGGTACTCGCCCTGGAAGGTCAACGGCACGTCGCCCAGGCCGCCGTTGCGGTGCTTGGCGACGATTAGGTCGGCCTCGCCCGGACGGTCGGTGTTCTCGTTGTAGTACTCGTCGCGGTAGATGAACATGACGAGGTCGGCGTCCTGCTCGATCTGACCGGACTCGCGCAGGTCGGAGAGCATCGGCCGCTTGTCGGTCCGCGACTCGACGCCGCGGGAGAGCTGTGACAGCGCGATGACCGGGACCTCGAGCTCGCGCGCGAGGATCTTCAAGCCGCGGGAGATCTCACCGATCGCCTGCACGCGGTTGTCGGTCCGGGCGTCGGTGCGCAGCAGCTGGAGATAGTCGACGATGATCATCCCCAGCCCGCCGTACTCCGACATCGTCTGCTGGTGCAGCCGCCGCGCCTTCGCGCGGACCTCGAGGATGCCGATGTCTGACGAGTCATCGACGTAGAGCGGTGACTTGTCGTAGCGCGCCGCGGTCTCCAGCACGCGCTTCCACTTGCGCTCGTCCTTCAGGCGACCCTTGCGCAAGTCATCGCCCTTGATCGAGGCCTGCGACGCGATGAAGCGCTGGGCGAGCTCGGACTCCGACATCTCCAGGCTGAAGAGGGCGACGGGACGGGGTCTGTCCGGGTGCAGTGCCACGTTCTCGGCGAAGTTGGTGACGAGCGCGCTGTTGTGGACCACGATGTCGTTGGCGACGAAGTTGTGGTCGCCGGGGACCTCGAGGTCGTAGGTCTCCTGATCGCCAATCGGCTCGATCGACGCGATCTCGTCCCACCAGACGTCGGCCTCGGCGAGCTGCTGCAGGTGAGGTGCGTCGAGCACTTCAGCGAGTTGCGCCATCCGCGGGCGGGAGAGGCCACGGGTGCCGACGTGCCAATTGTGGTTGTCGGGATAGCCGGCCGCTGCGCTGACCGTTCGCCACGACCGCTCACCCTTGGCCGCGGTGACGAGTTGCCAGCCCTCCGGCGGGATCGTGTCGACGTTCGTCTTCGCCCGCACCGTCGCAAGGCCGTCGAGCAGCCGCACACGTGCGGCGGTCTTGCCGACGACGGGCACCTCGTCGAGGAAGCGGCGCAGATCCTCCTGGCCGGTGACCAGCACCTCCCAGGCGGTCTTCTCGGTGCCCTCATAGACTGGGCGCGGCAGCTTGCGGATCTTGGCCACGATGCCGAGCCGCAGCAGCAGGTGCTGGACGTCGTCGGCGAGCCGCCGACTGATGGTGGTGTACCCGACCTGGCGCAGGCGCTCGGCGTAGATGTGCCCGTCGCAGGCGTAGAGGACGCTGAGGAAGCGGGCGATGCGGTCGTTGTCGAGGCCGAAGATGGCGTCGGGGACGAACTTGTGCTCGGAGCGCTTGCCCCAGAGGCCATTGGCCTTCAACAATTCGGTGACGACGTTCGTGCCGGTCGTTCCCGGTCGGCGCAGATGTGCAGAATCTCCGCGCTTGGTCAACGAGTACCACGCACCGATCTGCTCGGTCGCGTACTCCGCGGTGTCAGCAATCGGCGAGTCCGGGCCGAAGCAGAACCGTGGCGTGCCCTGGATAATGTTGCCATCGGCGATCAGCGCTGCCAGCAGCACGATCTCGCAGTCCGGCATCGTCTGCTGGAGCCCAGCTCGCGGGAGGTTGCGCGGGACCGCGATCCGATCACCCGAGCTGAGCTCGTCGAGCTGGCGCCAGCCGCGCACGGTCAGCAGCGGATGGTTGGCTGTGGCCTCGATGTGACGCCCGAGCTTCGTGGTGAGGCGGAACAGCGGCTTGACGCCGCTGCGCATCGACGCCGACACGCGCGAGGTTCGCAGCTTGAAATCCGGGCCCAATGACGCGACGAAGCACTCGGAGCCCATCTCGACATCCCGGACGACCTCATCGAGCCTGCGGCGGTACCCACGCTCAGGATCGTAAACTAATGTAGATCCCCCACAGCATTTCCCCATCGACGGCCGGGCAGCCACGATGATCATGTTCCCCGGCTGGAAGCCGCCCGTCATTTCATCGAGCTCGTGGAAGCCCGACGGCGTGCCGGTCATCGACTTGCCCTCGGTGGAGAGCTCGTGCCAGCGGTCGAGCTCCTCGTGGAGGACCTCGCCGACCTTGCGGAAGTCCTTCTGGCGGTCGTCGCGGCCGACCTCGAGCATGGCCTTTTCGGCCTGCTCGACGATGTCGCGGGGGAGGCCCTCGTGGTTGTGGACCGAGGATTGGATCTCGTAGGTCGCCGTCAGCAGCTTGCGCAGCAGCGACATCTCCCGGACGATCGAGCCGTAGCGGCGCAGGTTGCCGACGGCGGGGACCGCGGCGGTGAGCGCGTCGATCTCCGCGGGGCCGCCGGCGTTCTCCAGCGCGCCGCGGGCGCGGAGGTGCTCGGTGACCGTGACGACGTCGATGGGCTCTGACTCGTTGTAGAGATCGAGCATCGACTGGTAGATGACCTGGTGGCGCTCGCGGTAGAAGTCCTCCGGCCGCAGGCCCTCCTCGATCACGTACGCGTAGTGGACCTTGTCGGACAGCAGGACGGCGCCGAGCACGGACTGCTCGGCCTCCAGCGAGTGCGGCGGCGCCAGGGCCGCCTGGCTCATGGAGGAGGGTGCTTCCTGCTCGTACTCGTAGGTGCTCACGGAGCCCACGAACGTAGCGCGCGAAGAGGACGCCGACACGCGCAGTGCCCGGAAATTCCGCGCCTTCTTCGCAACAGGAGGCGCACGGCTCTGCAACGAGAAACGGCGCCCCGGAGGGCGCCGTCTCAGAAGTGCTGCGGTGAGGTCCGGGCCTAGGCCTCGGAGACCATCACCTTGACGGTCGCGGTGACGCCATCGGAGAGCTCGAGGACGACCTGGTAGGTGCCCACGTTCTTGATGGGGTCGTCGAGGTGGATCTTGCGGCGGTCCACGTCGATGCCGCGGGCCTCCTTGATCGCCTCGGCGATGTCCTGCGTCGTGACCGAGCCGAACAGGCGGCCGTCTTCGCCGGCCTGCTGGGAGATCGTCAGGACCGTCTTGTTGAGCTGCTCGGCGTAGTCCTGGGCCTGTGTGATGCGCCCGGCGGTCGCCTTGTTGTAGGCGTCCTGGGTGCGCGTGGCCTCGCGGAGGAGGCCCTTGGTCGCCGGGGCGGCGAGCTTGCGCGGGATCAGGAAGTTGCGGAGGTAGCCCTTGGAGACGTCGACGACGGCTCCGCGGGAGCCGATGCCGTCGACGTCCTTGAGCAGGATGGCCTCGGGCATGGAGCTACTCGCGCTCCCGATCACGGTCACGGCCGCGACGGCCGCCGACGCTCTCGGATGCGGGCTCGGCTGCGTAGGGCAGCAGGGCAAGCTCTCGCGCGCGCTTGACGGCGGTCGCGATCTGGCTCTGGTGCCGGCGGCATGCGCCCGTGATGCGGCGCGAGCGGATCTTGCCGCGCTCGGACACGAAGCGACGGAGGTCGCCCACGTTCTTGTAGTCGACCTGCTCGATCTTGTCCTTGCAGTACGGACAAGGCTTGCGGCGCCCGGTGCCGGGGCCACCCTTCTTGTCCCTGCGACGAGCAGGCTTCGTTGCGGTTTTGCGCTGCTTGGCCACGGAGTGGAAGTCCTCTTTGGTGCGATGAAGTCTGGACGTGCGGACGCGCGCCAAGCGCGGCGCGCGAACCCACAGTGTGACACGTGCGCGACGGCACCGGCCTTCCGGCCTCTAGCGGACGGCTCGGATGGACCGGTTTGCGCTGGTTACGCGTGATCTTCTGGGTCGACCGCGACGCTGATCCCGAGCGCCGCGGCGAAGGCCTGGGCCTGGTCGACGATGTCGGGAAACGGCATCGCGGTGCCCTTGAGGTCGCTGATGGCGCGCAGGCCCTCGAGACGGCAGTCGTGCAGTTGCACGCGCTGGTGGCGGCTCTGGCCGAAGGTCGCGCGGCGCAGGTCGCAGGACTCGAACCGGACGTCGCGCAGTTGGGCCTGGTCCAGCGAGGCCTCCTGGAGGTCGCAGCCGCGGAAGACGACGCGGTCGAGGCGGGCGAGGCTGAGCACGGCGAAGTCCAGGCGGCAGTCGGTCAGCGTGAGGTCGATCAGCGTCGTCTCGATCAGCTGTGCGCCGGTCATGCGGCAGTTGGCGATGGTCAGCCGGCTGAGATGCGCGCCCTGGAGGTCGATGTTGGCGAGGTCGGCGCCGGTGAGTTGGGCGTCGTGGAGATGGAGGTCGTGGAGCTTGGCGCCGGCGAGCGATCCACGGATTCGCGCGTCCTCGATCGTGGTGCCGCGCGCGTCGGTGCCGGTTGGCAGGGCGCCGGTCAGCTCGACGTGCTCAATGCGGGCTTCGTCGGCGAGCTCGATCTCGTCCAGCCGGCGCGCCGGCAGTTCCTCCGCGATCGTCGGCACGCCCGGTGGCCGGGGCGTGGGGTCGTCGAAGGCGGCCGATGCGGGATGGCGGGAGCGACGGGCAGCGGGCACGAGCCGCATGCTGCCACGCGCGGGAAGGTGGGCCCGTTTGTGGACCGTAGGCGTCCGCAAACAGGCCCACCCCCGCTAGGTGCCGGGGGCCGGAACGCAACGAGCCCCCGGCGCGTGATGCGGCCGAGGGCTCGGAGGGTGCAGCGAAGGGCGCGGGGTTGCCCGCGCCGGGCTAGAACGGGATGTCGTCGTCGGCCGGGGTGCTGACGGGTGCGGAGACGGGCTGCGGCTGGGCTGCCGGGGGGCCGAAGTCGCTGGTATCCGTCGGGACGTCGGCGCGCGGCGTGAACCCGCCACCGCCACCGCCCGCGCCGTCCTCACGGCCGTTGAGGAACTGGACCGTGTCGGCGACGATCTCGACCTTGGAGCGGTTCTTGCCGGTGTCCTTGTCGGCCCACTCGCTCCACTCCAGGCGACCGTCGATCGCGACCGGACGGCCCTTGGCCAGGTAGCGCGCGCAGTTCTCGCCCTGCGCGCCCCAGACGGTCACGTCGAAGTAGTTGGGCTTGTCCTCCCAGTCACCCGTCGCGTTGTTCTTCTTGCGGGTGTTGACCGCGACCCGCAGCTTGCATACGGACATGCCGGACGGCAGTGAGCGCAGCTCGGGATCGAAGGTGAGGTTGCCGGTCAGGATGACCCGGTTGATGTTGGAGGCGGCCACAACGGGCTCCTTTCGGGGGCGAACTTGAAGTCTGCGGCGAGTCTAGGGGCAGGGTCTGACGGCATGGTCGGAAAGCCTGCAACCTGCGACCGAATCTCGGCGAAGTCGCGGTGATCGGCACGATCGCGGCACAAAGCGCCGCCGCCGAAGGGGCGGGTGGGTCCTAAAACGACAGCAGCGCCGCGGGAAGCGGCGCTGCGGAGGTCCTGCGACGAGCGAGGAGCGCTTACAGGCGCTCGACCGGAGCGGCGGCGGCCTCGGCGGCCACGACCTCCGGAGCGGGCTCGTTAGCGGCGCGAAGGTCCGGCACGGGACCCAGGCCGGCGCGCAGCTTGATCACGCGGAAGCGCACGACGCCGTCGGCGATGCGCAGGTAGCGATCCAGCGCGGCGGGGGTCTCGGGGCCACCCTGGAACTGCAGGAGGTGGTACTCCGCGTCGTTCTTGTGGCGGATCTCGAACGCGGTGCGGCGGACGCCCCAGTCGTGCTTGCTGACGATGGTGGCGCTGCTGCTCTCCAGGATGCGCTCGGCTTCGGCGAGCACCTTGGTGCGCTGCTCCTCCTCCGCGGCGGTGTCGAGCAGGAGCATCAGGTCGTAAGTGGGGTTCTGTGCAGGCATGAGAAAAGGGCCCCGAGGGCGACGGCCGACTATAGCGGCATCGGTCCGTTCGGCGACCGCTGGGGGGCGAACTTGCAGGTCGCTTGGCCTAAGAGGGCGTGACCTTCGATCTCCTGCATCGCATCCGCTGGACCAACGTCGCGCGCGCCGCAGCCGTGGCGCTCGCGCTGCTGCTGGCGCTTGCCTGGCCCCGCCTGCGCGCCCATCAGGATGCGCTGCCGCCGGCGGTCGAGCCGGCCGCCGCGATCCCGGCGAAGCCCATCGCAGCGGTGAAGGCGACGCGCGCAGTGCAACCCGCGCGCGTCGCGGGCGGCGAGGGGCCATCGGGAGCGACGGCTGCCCGGCCGGCCCGCAGCCGCGCAGCGCCAGAACGGCGAGCGAAGCAGCGGCGGGTGAAGCGCCAGCGCCACAACCGTCACCGCGCACCGCGATCTCTGCGCTTTCAGCCCCCGGCGGTCGTCGCATCGGCGGTCACGGCGCCAGCCGCCTCGGCCGCGCCGGCGACGGAGTTCCGGCCGTGACCTCGCACGCTCAGTCCGACGTATCGGCGAACGAGTGATGCTCGTGTGTGACGCGCCAGCGGCCTTCCCGCTTTGCGCAGCCCGATCGTCAGGCGCAAGCGGGCCTCCGGATGTGCGGCGAGCTGTTGCGGCGTCGCGCAGCGCAGCAGCCCGTGGGCGAACGCGACGCTCTCGCCCGCGGTGACCTCCAAGGTGACGATCTCGAACACCGCTCCCTGCGCCTGCCAGGCGAAGAAGCCGGGCCAGGTCTCGCGGGAGGCGTCGATGCCGCGAACGCCGTCGTGAGGCGGCGGAACATCGAACATCACGATGTCGGCGTCGTGGTCGGCCAGCGTGGCCTCCATGTCGCCACGGTGGACGGCCTCGGCCCATTGCAGGATCAGCGTCCGGATCTGCTGCTCGTCGTCGGGCATGTCGGTCAAGACCGGCCCCGGGTCACGAACTCATCGCCCGACCCCGCTGCGTCAGGCCTCCACGCCCGCCTTCTTGCGGATGTCGGCGATTTGATCGTCGATCCAGTCGCCTGGGTCGCGCGAGGTGATGATGTCCTTGAGGCCAGTGTGGCGGCGTTCGCGCTCGGCGTCAGACATCGTCAGCGCGGCGTGGATCGAGTCGGCGAGCTCTTGGATGTCGAAGGGGTTGACCGAGAGGGCGTACTCGCCGAGCTCTTCATGGGCGCCGGTGTTCTCCGAGAGGATCGAGACGCCGTGGCGCTCGTTGACCATCGGACCTTCCTTGGCGACCAGGTTCATCCCGTCGAACATGGCGTTGACCAACAGGACGTCGTAGTTCTTATAGGCCGCGACCGCCTCCTCGAGGTCGTCGCGCAGCTTGAGCTGGATCGGCATCCAGTCCGGCGTGCCATGGCGGTGGTTGACGACCGCGACGACGGCCTCGATGCGCTCCAGGTACTCCGCGTACTCGGGCACGTCGGTTCGCGACGGCATCAGCTGCGCGACGAACGTGACCTTCTCGCGAAACTCCGGATGCTGCTCGAGGAACAGGTCGAAGGCGGTGAAGCCGCGCAGCACGTTCTTAGACAGGTCGGCGCGGTCGACGCGCAGCACGATGTGCTCGCGGCGGCGGCGCAGCAACTCGGCCTCGAACTCCGCCACGCGCTCGGTCTGCGCGGTGCGCTGAATCGCCTTGGAGTCGATCGGCAGCGGGTAGGCGCGGACCCAGACCTCGCGGTCCTCGAACTGCACGACGCCGTTCTTGAAGTCGACCTCGAGGTCCATGAGGTCCTTGCAGCACTGGAGGAAGTTCCAGCGATACGAGCGCGTGTGGAACCCGATGATGTCGTTGGCCAGCAGGCCCTCGTAGATCTCGCGACGCACGCCGCGCGGCAGCACCCGCCAGGCGTCGGGCTGCGTCCACGGAATGTGCACGAAGTGGTGCAGGAACGCGTCGGGCCGAGCGCGCCGCACGAGCGCCGGCAGCGTGTAGAGGTGGTAGTCGTGGACCATCACGACCGGTTCCTCGACGCCGTCGATCTCCTCCACGACGGCACGCGCGAGATCCTCGTTGACCACGTTGTAGCCGAACTCGAAGGCCTCGATCTCGTGGCGTCGCACGTCCGGGGCGTTGGAGAGGTCCCAGAGGTAGTGCTGGATGAACCACAGCATCGGGTTGGCGAAGATGTTGTAGAAGCGGTCGTAGGCGTCGGGGTCGCTCTCGACCATCCGGACCTGGAACGTCCCCTCACCGGCCGTGTCGACCGCGAAGGACCGCCCGCCGGCCTCGGCGATGCGCTTGGCGTCGCCGTCGGTCAGCGCCGAGGCGATCCAGACGACCTCACGATGGACGGCCAGCCCGGTGAGCGCCGTGACCAGGCCGCCCGTGCCGCGCTTGAAGTCGCCGTCATCGTCGAACGTCACCGGCCCGCGGTTGGAGACCAGGATCAGTGGGCGCTGCGTGTCGTCGGTCATGCTGCTCCTTCGGCGGCAGAAGGCTCCGCGCCGACCCCCAGCAACTCGCTGAAGATCTCCAGATAATCGCGCAGGTAGCGCGGCGTCAGGAAGTGCTTGCGCACGTGCGCCTTGCCGCGCCGCCCCAGCGCCTTGCCGAGCGCCGGATCCTGCAGGATGTCCAGACAGCGCGCCGCGCACTGCTCGGGTGACTTCACCAGGTAGCCGCTGATGCCGTTCTCGACCTGCAGCGGGATGCCGCCCACGTCGCCGCCGATGAACGGCCGCGCCTTCCACAGCGCTTCGCTCACCGTCAGGCCGAAGCCCTCGCGGATGGACTTCTGGATCACGACGTCGGCCTGGGACTGAAAGGCGTTGACCTCGATCGAGCCGACGTTGTTGAAGTTGTTGAGGATGAAGATGTCCGGATCTCCGTCGGCATGGGCGACGGTCGCGTTGTAGAAGTCCCAGCCCTCGGGATCGTCGGAGGCCATCGACCCCACGAGCGCCAGCTGCACCTGCGGCAGCTCCTCCTTGACCAACCTATAGGCGTCGATGACGCCCAGCGGGTCCTTCCAGGGGTCAAACCGCGACACCTGGCAGATCAGCGGCCGGTCGACGTCGATCCCGAACTGCCCGCAGACGTACGCGGCATCGTCGGGCGACAGGGCCATGTTCTTCGGTGCGAGGGGGTCGATCGCCGGGGGCACGACGTTGACCTTCCCGTTCAGGCCCGCTGGTACGTACTGCTCCATGTGAAAGAGGGTCTGCGGGTAGTCGCGGATGTAGGGCAGCAGCCGCTCGATCGTCGCCGGGTTTGGCGTGGAGAGGTCGATGTGGCAGCGCCACACCCAGCCGCGGGACTTCTCCGGGACGAGCGTGTGGAGCGCGGCCGGCTGCGGGTCGTGCACGAGGCAGACGTCCCAGCCGTCGGGCAGCTCTTTGGCGTTCATCTCGTTGTAGGAGAGCCAGGTGTCCCACTGCTCGGAGGTCAGATCCTCCGGCGCGCCCTGCAGCGCGTTGTGCATCAACTTCGTTGCGTGGAAGAACTCCTCGCGCCCATAGATGATCTGCCACTCGACGTCGATGCCGACGTCCTTCATCAGCGGCACCAGCGTGTAGAGGATCTCCGCGACGCCGCCGCCGAACGCCGTGGCCGAGATGTGCGCCACCCGCGCGCCCTTCAGCGGTGCAGCGAGCTCCCGGATCTCAGCGATCTGCTCGCGACCGAAGATATGCGTGTAGTCGGCGAGGGTCTTGGACCCCAGGGTCACGGGCTGGAGCACGAGGCTGAGCCTATTACCCTCGCGGCGACTGGAGGGGACGTGTCCCGAGCCGAACCGGCACCTCGCGCGCGTGGCCGCCACGCACGATGGTCAGGACGGTCCGATCACCCGGTACGTGGCCGTCGAGGCCGCGGGAGAGGTCGGAGTCCCCGCGGACGGGCCGGCCGTCGATCCGCGTGATGATGTCGCCGCCGATGCGCCACGACTGCTCCTGAAAGACGCGGCGCTGGGTGCCGGCGCGCAACCCCGCCTTGCCAGCCGGCCCGCCCGGGACGACCTGCTGGATCAGGGCGCCGCGCGCGGTCCCGAGCGCGAAGCGCGCGGCCAGCTGCGGGTAGACGCTCTGGGTTGAGACGCCGAGGTACGGGTAGCTGGCGTGCCCGCTGCGGCGCAGCTGTGCCAGCGAGCGCCGCACGACGTCGACCGAGACGGCGAACCCGACGCCGCTGCCCGACCCCGACGAGGAGCGGATCTGCGAGTTGATCCCGAGCACGCGGCCGCCGGCGTCCAGCAGTGGGCCGCCCGAGTTACCGCTGTTGATCGCCGCGTCGGTCTGCAGCGCGCCGGAGGTCAGAAAGCCGGTCAGCGACTCGATCTCGCGGTCGGTCGCCGACACGACGCCGACCGACAGCGACTGCTCCTCACCGAACGGCGAGCCGATCGCGGCGACCGGCTCGCCGACCTCGACGTCAGCGCTCGTACCGAGCGCCAGCGGGCGCAGCGTCAGCCCCTTGGGGTCGATCTTGACCAGCGCGACGTCGGCGAACGGGTCGAAGCCGACGATCGTCGCACCGACCTGGTTGCCGTCTCCGAACCGGACGAAGAGCCTGCCGGCCTTGCGCAGCGACGCGCCCGCACCGTCGGTGACGACGTGCGCGTTGGTGGCGATCTCGCCGCCGGCCGAGATCACGAAGCCCGAGCCCAACCCGGCGCCCGCACCGGCGCTGCCCGCGCGGCCGAAGGCCGACAGGATCGTCACGACGCCGGGCGAGTCACGCCGGTAGATCGCCTGCGGATCGAAGCGGCCGGTCGGATCGGCGCCCTTGACGACCTCGATGCGCGTGGTGCGCCCAACGGTGGTCGTCTCGCTGCCTCCGGACCCTCCGCCGCAGCCGATCGCCGCGAGCGCCGACGCGGCGGCCACCGCCACCGCCGCGCCCCGCGCACGCCTCATGCGGGCAGCTCCAACGTGAACGTCGTGCGCCCCGGCTGCGAGTCGACGGCCAGCCGGCCGTCCATCCGCTCGGCCAGCTCGCCGGCGATCGCGAGGCCGAGCCCCGAGCCCTGCGCGTCGTCGGAGGTGACGAAGGGCTCGAAGATCCGCGGCAGCATCGTCCGGTGGATACCCGGTCCGAAGTCCCCCACGCCCAGCCGGGCACGATTGCCACGGCGCGAGGCCGAGACCACCAAGTCGGTCCCCGGCGGCGTGTGGATGATCGCATTGTCGATGAGGATCCGCAGCACCTGTGCGACCCGCTCGGGATCGCACATGACCTCGACGGGGTCGGGTGGCAGTCGCAGCTCCATGTGCGCATCATGGGCCACGAGCGCCGGCGCGAACTCATCGGCGATCATCCGCGCGACGTCGCCGAGGTCGGTGCGCTCGCTGCGCAGCTCCAGCGACCCGGCCTCCAGCTTGGACAGGTCCAGCAGGTCGGTCGCGAGCTTCTGCATCCGCAGCACCTGCTGGCGCAGCTGGGTGACGAAGCGCCGCCGGTCCTCCTCGTCGAGGTCCTCCTCTTCCAACAGCTCCAAGAACCCGCCGAGCGAGAACAGCGGCGTGCGCAGCTCGTGCGAGGCGGTCGCGATGAAGCGCTTGCGAGCATCGTCGAGCTCGGCGAGCTGGCGGCGCATCTGCTCCAACGTCTGGGCCAGCTGGCCCAGCTCGTCAGAAGACTCCACCGGGAAGCGCGCGGTGAGGTCGCCGTCTGAGACGCGGCCGGCCACGACCTCCAGCCGCCGCACGCGCAGCGCCACGCTGCGAGCGACGAGCCAGGCGGCGAGCGCCGCGAGCAGCAGCGCCGCCAGCGCGGCGGTCAGGACGCGGTCGCGCGCGACGCGCACGTCGGCGTCGATGTCGCTCAGCGGTCGCGAGTAGACGATGACCGTGCCGACGACGCGTTTGTGCGTGCGCGGGTCCTCGTAGATCAGTGGAATCGCGGCCTCGCCGACGCGGCCCGCGTCCCCGGCCTCGATCGCCGTCGCCGGCTTGCTGGTCTGCGCGGCTTCGATCGCGACGTCGAACTGCAGGTCGCGGATCTCGACCTGCCGCGTGGAGTCCGATTTCGGGTAGCTGCGCAGCTCACCCGGGACGGCGTAGAGCCCGAGCAGCGTGACGCGGGCGGTCGCCGAGTCGGCGGCGTCGCGCACGAGCATGTCGAGCCGTGGCGCCGAGTCGTTGTGGTCGATCGCCGTGTCGATCCCGCGCGAGGAGCGCTGCGCCGACATCAGCAGGCCCTTGAGCGCCTCCTGGCGCAGCCCATCGCTGAGCGATCTGAGCACGCCGAAGCCGACGATCCCGACCGCCACGGCGACGATCAGGAACAACGACAACGCGAGGCGGGTGCGCAGCGATCTCATTCGCGGCGCGGGATTCTGCCTATCTCGGTTCGTCTCTGAAGCGGTAACCGACGCCGCGCACCGTGAACAGGTACTCGGGTTCCTTGGGATCGGTCTCGAGCTTCTCGCGCAGGTGGCGGATGTGCACGTCGATCGTGCGCGGGTCGCGATAGGCGCTGTCGCCCCAGATGCGCGTGAGCAGCATGTCGCGCGTGAAGACCCGGCCCGGGTTGCGCGCCAGCGCGTTGAGGATCTCGAACTCCACGAACGTCAGCTCGACTGCGGCGCCGCGCACGTGGACGGCGCGCTTGGCCGGATCCATGTCGAGCTCGTGGACCGCGAGCGGCTGGTCCTCGGCCTCCGGCTCGGTGTTGGTCTGCATGCCCGCGCGGCGCAGCGCGGCGCGGACGCGGCTGCGGAACTCCCGCAGCGAGAACGGCTTGGTGATGTAGTCGTCGGCGCCGAGCTCGAGGCCGAGGACCTTGTCGATCTCCTCGGCCTTGGCGGTGAGCATGATGATCGGGACGGTGTGGCGGGCGCGGATGCGCCGGCAGACCTCAAGGCCATCCATCCGGGGCATCATCACGTCGAGCACCACGAGGTCGAAGTGGCCCTCGTTGAAGCGCGCCAGGGCCTCACGACCGTCGGCGGCGGTCGTCACCTCGTAGCCGTCCTTGCGCAGCGGAAAGCTCAAGAGCGTCTGGATCGACTGCTCGTCGTCGGCCAGGAGGATTCTGGGTGCGCGTTCAGCCATCGCGTGAGAGACACTGTAGGCGGATGCTCGAAGTGCGCCTCTATCGCGTTGCGTTCGTGCCCGTGCTTCTCGCGCTGCTCGTGGCGGCGTTCTCCCTCCAGGACCGGCCGCGGCCCATCGGGACGACGCAGACCCCGGAGGCCTTCGACGAGATTCGGGCCGGCCAGACGCTCGACGACCTCGCCCGCCGCTTCCCGGTCCGACGGCCGGGTGACGCGGCCGATACGCGGCTGGCGGGCGAGATCGCGACGCGGCTGCGCCTGACGGTGCCGGGCACCGTGGAGGAGCACCACTTCCAGGGCGACACGATCGACGGCAAGCGGGATCTCGTCGACGTCGTCGCCACGCGGCCGGGCGTCCCAGGACCCGGGATCGTGGTCGTGGCGCACCGCGACGCCGCAAAGCCCGGCGCGAAGGCCGAGCTGTCGGCGACCGCGACACTGCTGGAGCTCGCCCGCGTCGCCGCCGACGGGCGGCTGCGGCGGACCATCACCTTCATCTCGACCTCGGGCGGCAGCGGGGGCTTCGCGGGGGCCCAGGAGGAAGCGCGGAGAATCGGACCCACCCACCCCCGCGCCGACGCGGTCATCGTGCTCGGCGCGGTTGGTGGCGCGAGCACGCGGCGGCCGTTCGTCGTGTCGCTGTCGGACGGCCGCGGGCAAGCGCCGATCCAGCTGCAGCGCACGGTGCAGGCCGCGGTGCGGGCCGAGGTCGGGACCGACGCCGGCGCGCCGCGAGCCCTGACGCAGTGGCTGCGGATGGCGGTGCCGGTGACGATCTCCGAGCAGGGCCCATTCCTGCGCGCCGGCCAGCCGGCGGTGCTGCTGTCGGCCTCGGGCGAGCGGCCGCCGGCCGCCGGCGACCCGATCCGTGATGGCCGCCTGCGGCGCTTCGGCCGCGCCGGGCTGCGCGTCCTCTATGCGCTGGACAACTTCCGCGATCTCGCCGCGCCCCCGCGCGACGACCTCGTCGTCCGCGGCAAGGTGCTGCCGGGCTGGGCCGTCCGGTTGCTCGTCGGCGCGCTGCTGCTGCCGCCGTTGTTGATGGGGATCGACGCGCTTGCGCGGCTGCGTCGCCGCCATGAGCCGCTCTGGGCATGGGGTGTGTGGACGCTGGCCAGCGGCGTGCCGTTCCTGCTGGCCTGCCTGTTCGCGGTGTTGCTCGCGCTGGTCGGGCTGATCTCCGTGGCGCCGGGCGCGCCGATTCCGGCCCCGGGGCTCGACCTCGGCGGTGGAGCGATCGCGGCGTTCGTGGCGATCCTGCTCGTCTTCGCCCTCGGCTGGCTGGTCGCGCGCCCCGCGCTGCTGCACGCCAGCGGTGCGGCACGGGTGCGCAAGCAGGAGCCGGACGCCGGCGGCGCGGTGGTCGCCGTCGGCCTGACGACGGTCGTGGTCGCCGGCGCGCTGTGGGTCGGCAATCCGTACGCCGCGGCGCTGCTGGTCCCCGCCGCGCACCTGTGGTTCTGGGCGCTGACGCCGGACCTGCGGCTGCCGCGGGCGGCATCGCTGGCGCTGGTGGCGCTGGCGCTGGCGCCGCTGCTGATCGTCGGGTTCGTGGATGGGCGCGCGTTCGGCCTCGATCTTCCGCATGGCATCTGGTTCTGGACGCTGCTGGTTGCGGGCGGCCATATCCCGATCGGCTCGTGGGTGCTGTGGAGCCTGCTCTGGGGTTGCGCGGTGGCCGCGGCGCTGGTGGCGATCCGCCGGCGTCGGCCACAGGACGACGAGCCTGATGAGATCACCGTCCGTGGGCCCGTCACCTACGCCGGGCCGGGCTCGCTCGGCGGGACCGGATCGGCCCTGCGCCACTAGACGATGTCGATGCTCGCGCCCCCGCCCGCCCGCTCTGAGCGTCGCCGCCGGGTCTTGCGCGGGTTGTCGGCCGTGTTGATCGCGTCGGGACTGCTCGTCCTCGCCGACGCGGTGTTGACCCTCGTCTGGCAGGAGCCGCTCACGGCGCTGCAGACCACGGTGCGCCAGCACGGCCTGCGCGGCGATCTGCGCCACCTCGAGGCCGAGGGCTCGACCCGGCTGGAAGCGCGCGCGCTGGCCGGCGTGGCCGACGAGCGGCGGCGCGTCGCGCTCCTGGCCCGCTCACTGCAGCAGCGCACCGCGCCCGGTGATGCGATCGGGCGACTGAAGATCGCGCGCCTCGGTGCAGACTTCGTGATGGTCAAAGGTTCTGATCCTTCGGATCTGCGCAAGGGTCCAGGCACCTTTGACGACAGCCCGCTGCCGGGCATTGGCGGGACGACGGCGATTGCCGGGCATCGGACGACCTACCTGGCGCCCTTTCGCCACATCGATCGCCTGAAGCCGGGCGATCGCATCACGGTGGAGATGCCCTACGCCACGTTCAGCTATCGCGTCCAGCGCACGCGGATCGTCGCTCCTGACGCGGTGGCGATCTTGCGCGACGTCGGCTACGACCGGCTCGTGCTCTCCGCCTGCCACCCGTTGTTCAGCGCGGCTCAGCGCATCGTCGTTGTCTCCCGTCTGACACGCGTGGTGCCTCTGCGGGCGGCCAAGGCTGGACAAGGGTCGGAGTTTGAGCGCCCTGGCCTCAGCACCGCTGTGTCTTGACCCGATGGCCGACAGACAGGGGGGTCGACGGGAAAGTGAACCGAAAGATGTACACCAAGGCATTGAAGGCACAGGTCGAACACGACGTGTACGTCGTGGACACCCAGCTGGTCGCCGAGGCGCTGCTGCGTCGCACGGCCGCGAGCCGCGCGATCACCCGACGTGGTGCTCGTGTCCGCGCAGCGGGCGATCAGAGCCCGCGCCCGCAAGCCTGAGCCCTGGCGCGCGATTCGGCGCCGCCGCGGCCACCCGGCCGACGGTCGTGACGGTCGCGCCGAGCGCGGCCGCCGCCTCGGCGGGCAGGCACGCCAGCAACTCGTAGTCCTCGCCGGCCGTGGCCGCCAGGACGCCCGGCAGAGTGTCTAGTTGGGCGGCGACCTGCGTGACGGCGGGAAGGACCGGCAGCGCGTCGAGGTCGATCTCCAGGACCACGCCGCTGGCGCGCGCGACGTGCGCCGCGTCGGTGGCGATGCCGTCGGAGAGGTCGATCAGCGCCCGCGCGCCGGCGGCGGCCAGCGCCTTGCCCTCTGCCAGCCGCGGCTCCGGACGCAGGTGGCGCGCCAGCAGCGCGGCGTCGCCCTCGGCCTGGCCGAGCAGGATCGCGAGGCCGGCGCCGGCGGCGCCGAGGTCGCCGGTGACGACCACCGCGTCGCCGGGGCGGGCGCCGTCGCGGCCGATCAGCTGCGCCTCGTCGTCGGCCCAGCCGACGACGGTGACCGAGATCGTCAGCACGGGCGCGCGCGTCACGTCGCCGCCGGCGATCGTCGTGCCGGTGCGCGCTGCGAGCGCCTCCATGCCCTGGGCGAGCGCGAGCGTGTCGGCCTCGCCGAAGCCTTCGGGGAGGCCGAGCACGATGTAGGCCTCGCCCGCATCGGCGCCCATCGCGGCGAGATCGCTCAGCGCCCCGGCCAGCGCGCGATGGCCGACGTCGGCTGCGGTGACCGCCGGATGGTCGAGCTGGAAGTGGACACCGTCGACCATGGCATCGACGCTGACCGCCTGGACCGGCCGCGCACGGACAACCGCGCAGTCGTCGCCCGACCAGCGCACCACGCGCTCAGAGCGATTGGTCAGCAGCCGCTGGAAGGCGGTGATGAGATCGAGCTCGGCCATCGCAGCGACGACGCTAGCGATGCCTATAAATAATGCGGGCCCGGTTCAGGTCGTACGGGCTCAGCTCAACCCGGACCCGGTCGCCCGGGAGGATCCGGATGCGGAAGCGGCGCATCTTGCCGGCGACGTGCCCGAGGACCTCGTGGCCGTTGTCGAGCTGGACCTTGAACATGGCGTTCGGCAGCGCTTCGAGCACCTCGCCTTCGAACTCCACCTTGTCCTCTTTGGACATCGCGCGACCGTACCACCGCCCGACGCCCCGAGCGGGGGCTTTTCGTGAAGGCCCGACAGCCGATTGGCCTGGGTGTTTCCTACGGCGGCGGAGCGCCCGTGCCGCCGCCGGTGCCCGTCGGCGCGCCTGTGGCCGGGGTGCCGGTGCCGGCAGCAGGATCCGGCGTCCCGGTGGCGCCCGTCGGGTCACCGGTGCCGGTCGTCTGCGGCGTCGTCGTCGCGGGCGCCTGCTGCGGTGGAGCCTGGTATTGGTCGTTGGGGTACTTGGTCGAGCCGTTGCCGGTGTTCTTGCCGTCCTTGCCCGTCTCCAGATCCTTGGCCCCGCTGGGGTCCTTCTGGTAGGTGCTCGGGTCGACCTTGTTGTCCTTGACGCCCGTCTTGGCGTACTTGCCGAAGAACGGCGTGGAGACGAACGCGTGCTTGGGCTTGGCGAAGTCACCGCAGTACTTGCCGTGGGCGACCTTCATGTACTGGCCCCAGATCGGCGCGGCGACCTCGCCGCCCGCGGCGCCGTCGCCGAGCGTCCGCCGGTCGGTCGCGTGGCCGATCCAGACCGATGTCGCCAGCCGCGGCGTGAAGCCCACGAACCAGGCATCGGTGAAGTCGTCGACCGTGCCGGTCTTACCGGCAGCCGGGCAGCCGAACTGGGCCTTGGTGCCCGTCCCGCCCTGGACGTTCTCGGCCAGGATCTTGGTGGCCTCCGCCGTCACGCCGTCCTCGAAGGCGCGGTGGCGGCGGGCCTTCTCGGTCTTGCAGTCAAAGCCGCCGAGCTTCTTGGGGAAGCAGACCTTGCGAACGGCGCTGACCTTGTTGCGCCAGCCGTTGGAGGCGATCGTCGCATAGGCGTTGGCCATCTCCAGCGGTGAGACGCCGTGCTTGAGGCCGCCGAGGCCTTCGGCGGGCACGCTCTCCATCGGCGACTTGATGCCCATGTCGCGAGCGGTCTGCGTGACGTTCTCCGGACCGACGTCGAGATCGAGCTGCTGATAGATCGAGTTGTCGGAGGCGAGCGTCGCCTTCACCAGATTGGCGCGGCCGATGTAGCTGTTGGAGTAGGTGTGGACGTCGATCGGCCCGTAGGTGGGGTCGTCGAACCTCAGCGGCATCGACGTGTAGGTGGTGGTGTCGGGATCGACGCCCTTGCGCAGGGCGGTCATCAACACCATGACCTTGAAGGTGGAGCCCGCGGCGTACCCGCCTTGGGAGGCCAGGTTGAACTTGAACTGCCCGTAGGTGGCGGTCGAGGCCATGGCCTTGATGTCGCCGTTGGCGGGATCGACCGAGACGATCGCGCCGGAGCGGTCGGTGCCGGCCACGTTGGCGTCCAGCGCCTTGCGCGCCGCCTGCTGCATCTTGAGGTTCAGCGTCGTGTAGATGTGCATGCCGCCGGCCTGCACGCGCTTGGCCCCGTACTCGTCGACGAGCTGCTGCTTGACGTAGTCGTAGAAGTAGCTCTCACGCTTCTTGGAGTAGTAGCCGTTGGCCTTGACGCCGAGCGGCTCGGCGATCGCCTGAGCGGCATCGCTCTGCGTGATGAAGCCCTGGTCGGCCATGCGCCGAAGCACGTCGTTGCGGCGCGCCTCGGCCTTGGCCGAGCTGAGAAACGGGTTGTAGAGCGACGGTGCCTGGGGCAGGCCGGCCAGCAGCGCGGCCTGGGCCAGCGTCAGCTTGCTGGCGGGCTTGTCATAGAAGATGCGCGCTGCGGCTTGGATGCCGACCGCGGTCTTGCCGCCGACGGTGCCGTAGGGCACGTTGTTGAGGTACTGATCCAGGATCCAGCGCTTGCCGCGCCGGCCGGGGTGCTGGTTCTCGAGCTCCTCGGCGAGCTTGGCCTCGCGGATCTTGCGCTTGTAGCCCTCGACGCCGGTCCGGACCGTGTCCTTGGTGTACAGGTTGCGGATCAGCTGCATCGTCAGCGTCGAGCCGCCCTGGACGTCGTCCTTGGACTCAAGGTTCTTGACCGCGGCGCGGATGACGCCCTCGAAGTCGACGCCCTTGTGCTCGAAGAACCGCCGGTCCTCGATCGCGACCGTCGCGTCGCGCGCGACCTGCGGGATCTGGCCGCCGGTGACCGGCGTGCGCAGGACGTCGTTGCTGATGAAGCCGAGGCGATGGCCGTCGGCGGAGTAGATCACCGAGGCGGCGCCCTGGTCCTGGGGCTTGATCGTGTCCAGCGCGGGGGCGGAGGTCGCGACCGAGACCACCCAGCCGACGGCGCCCAGGACGGCGAGCGCGGCAAAGGTCGTCAGCACGCCGAAGGCGAGGAAGAGTGGGCGGGCAGGGCCGCCCTTGTTGCGACGCCGGCGTCGCTGTCGTTCGCGGCGGGACATGGGGAGGGGGCGGGTGCTGGAGAACAGAAGCGGCCTCCCGCCCTGCGCCCGCGAGGAGTGGATTCTAGCCCGCCGGCGAGAACCCTCCGCTGGTTGGCGTCAGCGCACGCCCACGCCGCGCAGGGCGCCGAGGGCGGTGGCGCGCAGGTCGGCCTCGCGGGCGAGGCGCTCTGACGGCGGGCCCGGCTCGCCCATGATCAGCAGGCGCACGCCCTCGTGCGTGGCGTCTGCGATGCGGGCGCGGATGCCGTCGAGGGCGCGTAGCGCGTCGAGCGCGCTGGCCTCGTCGGCGTCGGGCGCGATCCACACGGAGACCTCGATCGCGACGGTTGGCGAGCGGATCGAGTCATTGCGGATGATCCCGCCGGCGAGGCGCTCGTTGGGGACGAGCAGCCGTGCGTCGGCGCCGGTGCGCAACCAGGTGTAGGTCAGGCCGACGTCCTCGACGGTCCCGGTCTCGCCCTCAAACGTCACGAGGTCGCCGATGCGGATCGGCTGGACGACCGCCAGCAGGATTCCTGCGATGGCGTTGGCCAGCGTCTGGCGGGCGGCGAAGCCGACGACGGCGGCGGTGATCGCGCTGGAGGCCAGGATCGTGCGGCCAACGCGGTCCAGCGAGTCGAACTCTGAGAGCGCGATCGCGATGACGATGACCGCGATGACCGCCTCAATCGCTCGGCGGGCGAAGCGCAGGCGCGTCGCGGTGTCGCGCGAGAGTCCCTTGTCGCCGGTGACAAGCCCTGCGAGCTTGGTCGCCCGGCGGACCAGGAAGCGGTCGATGAAGAAGATGATCAGCGCGCCGGCCAGCAGCGTGCCAAGGGCCGTGAAGAGGTTGCTGTGCTTCTGAAGCCACGTCTGATCGGCGGCTGCGGCTGCGACGATGTGTCTCACGTGGGCGTGACCGTACAAAAGCGCCAGGCGTCCCCGCGCGTCGCGACGGGTCCGTGGCGCGCGGACTTCGCTGCCGCGCTGCGGGCCTTCTGGCTCTCGCGGGTGGTCGTCTGGACGGCGGGCCTCGGCGCCATCGCTCTTTGGGGTGTCCATGCAGGGCACCGCGTCGCGTTCGATCCGGCGGGCGTCACGCGGCCGTTCGGCGCCTTCGGGGATCTGCTCGTCGCGCCCGCCGCGCGCTGGGACAGCGTGTGGTTCTTGAACATCGCGGACTCGGGCTACGGCGGCGGCGACCGTGCCGCGTTCTTCCCGCTCTATCCGTTGCTGGTCAAGGTCGGCGGCGTCCTGTGCGGCTCGGCGCTGGTTGCCGCGATCGTGATCTCGTGCGCGGCGTTTGTCGTCGGGCTCGCCGCGCTGCATCGCCTGGCCGTGATCGAGGTCGGGCCTGAGGGGGCGCGCTGGGCGGTCATCTCGCTGGCGCTCTTCCCCGGGTCGCTGTGGTTCTCGGCTGCCTACTCGGAGTCGCTGTTCTTGATGGTGTCGGTTGGTGCGGTGCTCGCCGCGCGCCAGGAGCGGTGGGCGCTGGCCGCGATGCTCGGTGCGCTGGGGGCGGCGACCCGCAGCGCCGGCCTCCTGCTCGTCGTGCCGCTGGGGCTGCTGTGGTTCGACGCGTGGCGCGCGCGGAGGGCACAACTGCGCGATGGCGCGTGGATCGCGGCGGTCCCCATCGGGCTGGCGGCGTTCTGCGGGTACTTGGCGCTCGACGGCGAGGGTGCCGGTGCGCCCTTCTCGGCACAGGACACCTGGCACCGCAGCCTAGCCGGCCCGTGGGCAGGGATCGCCGACGGGGCGACCGCCGCCTGGGACGGCGTGCGGCAGC
This sequence comes from Baekduia sp., assembly GCF_035996765.1. NCBI lineage: Bacteria > Bacillati > Actinomycetota > Thermoleophilia > Solirubrobacterales > Baekduiaceae > Baekduia > Baekduia sp. Next base: position 8,078 of record NZ_DASYJG010000090.1, on the reverse strand, counting down.
TCGTCCACGGCCCGCCGCCGCCCGTGTACTTCGACAAGGCGGTCGGTGATGCGATGGCGATCGGGCGCCACAACATCGCGCTCTTCGTCTGCCTGTTGCTCGCGATTCCGGCGCTGATCGGCGCGCTGCGCCGGCTGCCGCTCGCCCACGGCGCCTACGCGGTCTGCGCACTGCTGCTGCCGCTCTCCTACCCGGTGGAGCCGCAGCCGCTGATGTCGCTGCCGCGCTTTGAGGCCGTGCTGTACCCGCTCTTTCTCTGGCTTGGTCTCTGGCTCGCGCGCGGCCCGGCGTGGCGACGGGTGGCGGTGCTGAGCGTGTTCGCCGTCGGGCTCGCGGCGTGCAGCGCGCTGTTTGCGACGTGGCATTGGGTCGCTTGAGACTCCAAGTCGTTCTCCTCGACGCGCTGGGCACGCTGCTGGAGCTCGAGCCGCCGGCGCCGCACCTGTGCGCGGAGCTTGCGGCCCGCGGCACCGTGATCTCCGAGGCCGAAGCGGCGGCTGCGCTGCGCGCCGAGATCGCCTACTACCGCGCTCATCACGACAAGGCCGTCGATGGCGCCGCGCTCGCCAAACTCCGCGATCGTTGCACCGCGGTCCTGGCCGGAGCGCTGCCCGAGCACGCCCGGGACACGCCGGATCTCCGCGGCGCGCTGCTGGCCAGCCTGCGGTTCCGGCCCTACCCCGAGGTGCCGGAGGTGCTCGGCGCGCTGCGCGCCGCCGGGCTGCGTCTGGTCGTCGTCAGCAACTGGGACGTCTCGCTGCACGAGGCGCTGGCGCGCACCGGCCTCACGCCGCTGCTCGACGGCGCGATCTCCTCGGCCGAGGCAGGTGCCGCCAAGCCCGCGCCGGCGATCTTTGCGCGCGCGCTCGCGCTCGCGGGCGACATCGCGCCCGGCGCTGCGGTGCACGTCGGCGACGACGCGGCGCTCGACGTCGCCGGCGCTTGCGCGGCCGGGATCGCACCGGTGCTCGTGCTCCGCGATGGCGCCGTGAGCCCCGACGGCATCCCCACGCTCAGAGATCTGCGGGCGCTGCCCGAGCTCCTCACCACCTACCCTCAAGGCCGATGACGACCGTCCCGGCCGCCGACGCGCACCCCGCACCGCCCGAGTATCCGGAGCGGCCGGGCAGCGCGCCCGCCGAGAGCCTCATCCCGCCTTGGCCCGGCTGGACGGCGCCTGCCGCGTTGTTCGCGGGCTTTGCGGCCACACTCCTGGTCGGGCTCATCATCGCCGCCGTCGCCGCGCCTTTCGGTGCCAGTGTCACCGATCCCCCGCCGTCGGTCAGCGTCCTGTCGGCCATCGCGCAGGACGCCTGCCTCATCGCCGCGGCCCTGCTCTTCGCGCGCATGGTTGCCCCGCCGCGCCCGGCGCAGTTCGGCATCTGCGCGGCGCCGCTGAAGCGGTCGGTGCTCTACGTCGTCGGTGGTTACCTCGCCTTCCTCGTCTTCAGCTTCCTGTGGCTCTTGGTCATCGGCCAGTCCGACGTCAAGGACTCGATCGCCGACAAGCTCGGCGCCAAGAACGGCACCGTCGCGCTGATCGCCGTCACGTTCGTGGTGACGGTGTGCGCGCCGCTGGCCGAGGAGTTCTTCTTCCGCGGTTACTTCTTCGGCGCCCTGCGCAAGAACGGGTTCTGGTTCGCGGCGCTCTTCACCGGTCTGGCCTTCGGGATCGTCCACGTCTTCGGCTCGCCGATCGCCTTCATCGTCCCGCTGGCCCTGCTCGGCACCGCGCTCTGCTTCATCCGGGAGAAGACGGGGTCGCTCTACCCCGGCATCGCGTTGCACTGCATCAACAACTCGGTGGCGATGTGCAGCAGCGAGCACTGGTCCTGGCAGGTGCCGCTCGTGCTCGTCTTCGCGCCGGCGGCGATCGTCGTGTTGATCTGGCTGGGACTGCGTCTCTGGCCGGACGCGCCGATGGACGCCCGCGCGCCAAGCACCTGATTCCGGGGCTGCCACGGGTACGATTCGCGCGCCCATGAGCCGCCTCGTCGCCGCCGCCGTGTCCATTGCGATCCCGTTTGCCGTCGCGTCGCCGGCGGTCGCCCAGACGACGGCCGCGCCTGGGGCGGGTGGGCCGACATCGGCGGCGCCGCCCACGACGGCAACGCCTCCCGCGACCGTGACGCCCGCGCCAGCGGCCACCGGCACCCTCGCGCTGACGCTCGAGAAGGTCAACGGCAAGTCGGCGACCATCCTGGCGGGCGATCGCTTCCGCATCCGCGGGGCCGTCAAGCCCTACATCGCGGGCCAGACCGTCGTCGTGCGCTTCTACCGCGGTGACAAGAAGATCGGCTCCAAGAAGGTCACCGTCAAGGCGGGCGGCGACAGTGCCGGCATGTTCGTGCTGGGCTATCGCGCCGGCAAGGCGGGGCACATCACCGTCCGCGCGAGCCACCGGGCGACGGCCGAGTTGGCGACGCTCGTGGCCAAGGCTCGCGGTGTCGACGTCCTGCCGCTACGCGCCAGCCCGGGCTCCAAGGGCCTCGCGGTCCGCGTGCTGCAACGCAAGTTGAAGGCCTTGGGCTACGTCATCGGCGCCAAGGGCGTCTACGACGCGCGCACCGCCCGCGCCGTCCTGGCCTTCCGCAAGGTCACCGGAATGGCGCGGACGCAGATCGCGTCCAAGGACGTCTTCCGCAAGCTCGCCCACGGCGCGGGCGCCTTCAAGGTCCGCTTCCCCAAGCAAGGCAAACATGTCGAGGCCGACCTGTCGCTGCAGGTGTTGGCGTTGATCCGCGGCAAGAAGGTCGAGCGGATCTACCCGATCTCCTCGGGCAAGCCGTCGACGCCGACGGTGCTCGGCACGTTCAAGGTGTACTCCAAGACCCCGGGCACCAACGCCAAGGGCATGGTCTTCACCAGCTACTTCCACGGCGGTTACGGCATCCACGGCTACGCTGAGGTCCCGATCTACGCCGCCAGTCACGGCTGCCTGCGCACCCCCGTCCCGGACGCCGTGCCGATCTTCAACTGGATCTCCTACGGCGACGACGTAGACGTCTACCTGTAGGTCTACAGCGCCGCGGCCGTCTCGGTGACCAGGTGCTCGAGCACCGCGCGCATGCCGCCACGCGCGAAGGCGGCGCGCTGGCGGTCGGCGCCGGCGCCCTCGGTCAGCACGCGCTCCAGCTGCTCCAGCGCGCCGTCGGAGCCCAGCTCACGTGCGAACGGCCGCGCCTGGGCCATCGCGGCGCGGGCGATCTCCGGCACCGGCGTCAGCGCGCCGTCGTGCAGCAGCGTCGCGGCCAGCCCATCGCGCGCCGCGCGGAAGCTCGACTCCATCAGCGCCTCGCGCGCCGACCAGCCGCCAGAAGGCACCGCCGCGTCGGCGGCCGCGCGGGCCAGCGCGTGGATCAGCCCGGTCAGGCCAGCGATCGTCGCCAGCGAGGACTGGGCGTCCATGGCACGAACCTCGACCGTGCCGAGGTTCGGGTGCGGCCGGATGTCCCACCACAAGAACGTGTAGTCGGGCGCGTCGCCGGCGGCCACGACCGCGGCGACGCTCTCCTCGAAGTCCTCGAATGTTCGGAAGGCCGGCGGGATGTCCCCGCGCGGGTAGCCCCGAAAGAGTTGGGCGCGCGCGGTCGCCAGGCCGGAGTCGAGGCCGTGCCAGAACGGCGAGTTGCCGGTCAGCGCCTGCAGCAGCGGCAGCCACTCGCGCAGGCCGTTATAAACGTGGATGGCCGTCGCGGCGTCCGGCATCCCGACGTGGACGTGCAGCGCGCAGGTCGGCGTGCGACGCAGCAACCCGCGTAGCTGGGCGTGGATCTCGTCATAGCGCGGCTCGTCGACGTGCACGACGTCGCCGAACGCGCCGGCCGGATGGATCCCAGCGCCGATCAGCGCGGCACCGGCGTTCCGCGCCTGCGCCCGCAGCGCGGCGATCCGCCACACGCCCTCCTCGGCGTTGGCGCACACCGGGCTGGCCAGCTCGACCAGCGCGGCGTAGGTGTCGGGATGGGCGCTGCCGGCCTCAGCCGGGACGTCGAAGCGCGAGAGGGCGTCGACGCCGGTGTGCGTGAGCGCCAGCGTCGCTGGATCGACGGTCAGCAGCTCCTCCTCCACCCCGAGGGCGAAGTCGCGGCCCGGCACCCCGAAGGCCGGATCGCGCTCGGTCACCAGCGGCCGGCGGCCACCCGCGCGAGGATCCCGAGGCCGAGCCCGTAGACGAGCAGCGCCAACAGCGCCGGAACAGTTCGGCGCACCCACTTACTCGAGCTGTTCTCGGCGATCGCCGAGAACGGGCGCAGCAGGATGTCGTTGGCGTCGTCGATGAACTCGTGACCCTTCGAGTTCACCTTCTCCCGATCACGCTCCTGGTCGGGATCCGGGCTGGCGGTGCGCGCCGCGGTCTGTCCGGCGATCTCCGCCTGGGACTGCTCGGACGCCGCGCTCGTCTCGTCGATCGCAAACCAGCCCCAGCCCGCGATCACCAACAGGCTGCAGACCACCGCGGCAAAGCGCAAAGCCCGTTCGATCACACGCATAGACTACGGCCGCTTATGGACGCGACCCAACGTTTGGTGGACGAACTACGGACCCACGCCCTCGTGATCGGCGAGGTCGTGCTGACCAGCGGCGCCACCGCGCAGTACTACGTCGACGCCAAGCGCGCGATCCTGCAGCCGGCCGGATTCACCGCTTTGGCCGAAATCACGGCCGCCCAGGCGGCCGCGTGGGGCGCCACGGCGGTCGGCGGCCTCACGATGGGCGCCGACCCCATTGCCTGCGCTGCGCTGGCTGGCGGCTTTGACGGCAAGGCCTTCTTTGTCCGCAAGGAGACAAAGCAGCACGGTCTTCAGCGACGAATCGAGGGCCCGTTCCTCGACGCCGACGAGCGTTGCGTGATCGTCGAGGACGTCGTCACCACCGGCGGCTCGACCCTGCAGGCGATCGAGGCCGTGCGGGAAGCGGGCCATGAGATCGTCGGCGTCATCGCCGTCCTGGATCGCCTGGCGGGCGGGGCGGAGAAGATCGAGGCAGCCGCCGGCGCCCCGTTTGTGGCGTGCGCGACGATCGATCAGGTCTACCCCGATCGACCGGATCGCGGCTGACCGCGAAGCCGACCGCGTGTAGGTTGGCGGCGATGCACGTGCCGGCCGGGCAAGGCCCCACGGAAGTCCTTGCGGTCACGGCGCTCCGCGTCCTGCTCGTGGAGGACGACGACGGTGACGCCTTCCTGTTCGAGGAGTTGCTGCGCGACGCCGATCTCGAGGTCGAGGTTGTCCGGGCGCGGACCGTCGCCGGCGCCGAGCACGCGCTGTCCGGAGCGGTGGCCTGCGTCGTCCTGGACCTCGGCCTGCCCGACGCCGACGGTCTCGCCGCCCTGCATCGGCTGCGCGAGGCTGCACCCGTCGTCCCGATGCTCGTGCTCACCGGCCTCTCGGACACCGCCCGCGGCCTGGAGGCCGTCGCTGCCGGGGCGCAGGACTACCTCGTCAAAGGCCGCGTGGACGGTGAGCTGCTCGCGCGGTCGATCCGCTACGCGGTCGAGCGTCAGCGCGCGGAGGTCGTGCAGACGCAGCTGCGCGCCGCCAACCTGACGGCCGAGGAGAACGCGCGCCTGGAACGCGGCCTGCTGCCGCGGCCGCTGGTGACCGACCCTGGGGTGGCCGTCGACAGCGGTTACCGGCCCGGCCGAGAGCGCGCGCTGTTGGGTGGCGACTTCTACGACGTGGTCGAGGCGGCCGATGGGACGCTGCACGCGGTCATCGGCGATGTCTGCGGCCACGACCCCGACGCGGCGGCGCTCGGCGTCTGCCTGCGGATCGCATGGCGCACGCTCGTGCTCGGCGGCCGGACGGTCGACGAGCTGCTTGGCACGCTGGAGCAGGTGCTCATCCACGAGCGCCTCGCCGACGAGGTCTTCGCCACCGCGTGCATGGTCAGCGTCGCGCCCGACCGGCGCTCGGCGATCGTGCGGGTCGCGGGCCATCCGCTGCCCGTCCTGATCGCCGGCGGTGAGGCCCGCGAGCTGCCGGGCCCGTCGTCGCGTCCACCGCTGGGCGTCGGCGCACACCCCGGCAGCTGGCCTGCGATGTCGGTGCAGTTGCCCGCTGACTGGCAGCTGCTGCTCTACACCGACGGGCTGATCGAGGGTCGCGTCGACGGCGGCCCCGGGCGCCTGGGCAGCGAGCGGCTGGTCGAGCTCGTCGCCTCCGGTGCGCCGGAGGCCGGCGCGGCGCTGATCGAGCGCCTGATCGCGACGGCCGAAGGGCTCAACGGGGGCGACCTCACCGACGACGTCGCCCTCTTGGTCGTCGCCGCGCTATGAGCGCACGCGCTATGGCGTTCGCCCCATGAGCCGGCTGCGCAGCGGTCAGTGGCTGGCGGTGACCGCCGGTGGCCTCGTCTTCGCGGCGCTGGTCGGGATCGCGGTCTGCCTGATCGCGCTGCATCGGCTGAGCGACGCGCGGCGCCAGGTGGTCGAGCGCCTCGATCCGGCGAGCGTGGCCTCCGCCCGCTACCTGACCGCGCTGGTGGATGAGGAGACGGGCCTGCGCGGATTCGAGCTGGCGGGGCAGGAGACGTTCCTGGCGCCTTATGTGACCGGCAGTCGCGACGCCGCCGCAGCGCACAAGCACCTGCAGCAGATCGCCGCGACGGGCGACGCGCCCGGCCTTGCGGAGGATCTGCGCAACGTCGGTGTGGCGTCGTCGTCCTGGCACCTGCTTTATGCCGACCCGGTGATCCTGACGGTCCGTGCCAAACGGGCCCACCATCCCGCGCGCGACCTGCCATCGCTGCGCTCGGGCAAAGCGCAGTTCGATCAGGTGCGGGCGGCATTCCGTCAGCTCGACGACAACCTCGCCGCGCGGCGCGCGGTCGTCCGTACGGATCTGCGCCACGCCGCCAACGCGGCGACGTGGGCGGTCCTCTTCACCGCCGCGCTGTTGCTGCTGGCCGCCATCGTCGCCGGGGCGACGCTGCGCCGGACGGTCGCGACGCCGCTCTCGCGCCTGGCTCGCGACGCCCGGCGGATCGCGCGCGGCGACTTTGACCACCCGGTCGCGATCGTGGGGCCGCGCGACATCCAAGGGCTGAGCACCGACATCGAATCGATGCGCCGTCGGATCATCGCCGAGCTCGAGATCGTCAACCGCTCGCGCGCGCAGCTGGAGGAGCAGACGGTCGACCTCCAGCGGTCAAACGCCGAACTGGAGCAGTTCGCCTACGTCGCGTCGCACGACCTGCAGGAGCCGCTGCGCAAGGTCGCGAGCTTCACGCAGCTGCTGCAGCAGCGCTATGGCGGCGAGCTCGACGAGCGCGCCGACCAGTACATCGGCTTCGCCGTCGACGGCGCGCGGCGGATGCAGAACCTGATCAACGACCTGCTCGCGTTCTCACGCGTGGGGCGGATGGAGCAGCCGCACGGCGACGTCGACTGCGCCGAGCTGCTCGAGCGCGTCCGCGGCGACCTCGCCGGCTCGATCGAGGAGAGCGACGCGGTGATCGAGGCCGGCCCGCTGCCGACCGTCAGCGGCGACGCCTCGCTGGTGCGGCTCGTGTTCCAGAACCTGATCGGCAACGCGATCAAGTTCCGCGGCGACGCGGCCCCCGTGGTGCGGCTCAGCGCCGAGCCCGACGGCGAGTTCTGGCGCTTCCGCTGCGCCGACAACGGCATCGGCATCGACGCCGAGTACGCCGACCGCATCTTCGTCATCTTCCAGCGCCTGCACCCGCGCTCGAGCTACGAGGGCACGGGCATCGGGCTCGCGATGTGCCGCAAGATCGTCGAGTACCACGGCGGGCGCATGTGGCTGGACACCGAGTACACCGGCGGCTCGGCGTTCTGCTTCACGCTCCGTGCCTGATCAGCAGGTCCGCTGGAGCTTCTTCTTGCCCAGCGGCAAGCAGTAGTGCCCGGCGTTGGGCAACTTGCCGTTGCGCAGCTTGAACCGCAGCACCTTTGCGTTGTGCCCGGGTCCGGCGACGCGCACCTCGAGCGTCTGGCCGGCGCGGAAGCGGCGCTGGGACGGCTTGAGCTTCTTCACGACGTCGATCGTCGAGGAGCGCTTGGGCCGCTTGTACGTCTTGCTCTTGAACGGGCAGCGCTTGCCCGAGCAGGTGAC